>NZ_JBQSVO010000112.1:0-12055 GCF_052376275.1 Pseudoalteromonas sp. AOP7-A1-14
ATACCCAGTATAATAAATATTTTTAGAGTGCGAATGATAGCGTGTTCAGACATGTATCCTCCTAATTACCTTTTATTGTAACGAGTCATTAGTCAAAAACATTGTTTTGTATCAATAAAAAAGGGGCTAAAAATTAGCCCCTTAACATTTGTTTAGCGTAATAAGCTATTTGTTCTCAAGCATATTACGTAACACATATTGCAAGATACCGCCGTGCTTGTAGTAATCCCACTCTTTAGGCGTATCGATACGCACATCAGCGCTAAAACTTACTTTTTTACCTTCGCTGTTTGTTGCTATCACAGTCACTTCATCGGTCTTATTGTATAGGCCTTCAATATCAAACTGCTCTTGGCCGGTTAAACCTAGTGACTCATGGCCTTCACCGTCTTTAAATTGCAGTGGCAATACACCCATACCAATTAAGTTCGAACGGTGAATACGTTCATAGCTTTGGGCGATTACGGCTTTTACACCTAGTAGTAACGAACCTTTAGCTGCCCAGTCTCGTGATGAGCCTGTACCATACTCTGCTCCCGCTAATACTACGAGCGGTGTTCCTTGCTCTTGATAAGCCATTGCTGCGTCATAAATACTGGCTAGTTCGTCTTCAGGTTGAGTGCGCGTAACGCCGCCTTCAGTGCCTGGCGCGAGTAAGTTTTTCAAGCGAACATTGGCAAAGGTACCGCGCATCATCACTTCATGATTACCACGACGTGATCCATAAGAATTAAACTGGGCTTTTTTAACGCCGTTTTCTTGTAAGTACAAGCCTGCTGGCGCGTCAGCTTTAATCGCACCGGCTGGTGAAATATGGTCGGTAGTTACTGAATCGCCAAGTTTAGCTAAACAGCGAGCGCCTTCGATGGTTGGAATACCTGGAGGCTCGACTTTCATGTCATCAAAAAATGGTGCTTTTTTGATATAAGTAGACGCATCATCCCAATCATACAATTTCCCATCAGGAATTTTAATTTGTTGCCAGCGCTCGTCACCTTTGTAAACATTGGCATAACTGGTCGCGAACATTTCTTTGGTTACGGTACTTTTAACTAACTCACTGACCTCGCTGACACTTGGCCAAATGTTTTTCAGGTAAATATCATTACCGTGTTCATCTTGGCCTAAAGGCTCGTTGTATACATCAATATCTGTACGCCCTGCAATTGCATAGGCAACGACTAATGGTGGTGACGCTAAAAAGTTCATTTTCACGTCTTGGTGAATACGTCCTTCAAAGTTTCGGTTACCGGATAATATAGAGCTAACAACTAATTTATGCTTTTGAATAGCATCACTTATTTCATCAGCAAGTGGCCCTGAGTTACCAATACATGTAGTACAACCATAACCAACAAGGTTAAAGCCCATGGCTTCGAGATCATCCATTAAGTCGGCTCTATCAAGGTAGTCAGTTACCACTTGCGAACCAGGAGCCAGTGAGGTTTTAACCCACGGCTTTACTTTTAAACCTAATTGCTTGGCTTTTTTAGCGACTAAACCTGCGGCCAGTATTACGCTTGGGTTAGAGGTATTGGTGCAGCTGGTAATAGCGGCGATAACGCATGCGCCATCTTTTAGCTCAAACTCCTCACCTTTATAGTTAACCTTAGCGGCGCCCATAAACTGTGCTTCATCAACAGGTTCATTAGGGTTTGTAGTTGGGCCTTCACTCTCAATACGAGCTTGTTGATCATCACTTGTAGCACGTTTTTCAGAACGTTCATCTTGAAAACCTCTAAGGTGTTTGCCGATGATGTCGCCCGCTTTGTCGAGGGAGATTCTATCTTGCGGGCGTTTTGGTCCCGCTAAGCTGGGTACAACATCATCAAGCGAAAGCTCAAGGGTGTCGGTATAGTTAGCTTCATCACCGTCGTTGCGCCATAAACCTTGGTGCTTAGCATAATCTTCGATCAGTTTTAGCTGTTCTTCGTCACGGTTAGTTAAGCGTAAATAGTTGATGGTTTCTTCATCTATTGGGAAAATACCACACGTCGCACCATACTCCGGTGCCATGTTAGCAATTGTCGCACGGTCAGCGAGTGGTAAATCGGCAAGGCCATCACCATAAAATTCAACAAACTTACCTACCACACCATGTTTACGCAGTATTTCGGTTACAGTAAGTACTAAATCGGTAGCCGTGGTGCCCTCTGGTAGGCGGCCGTTAAGTTTCATACCGACCACTTGTGGGATTAGTAAGCTAATTGGCTGACCAAGCATGGCTGCTTCGGCTTCAATACCGCCTACACCCCAACCAAGCACGCCTAAGCCGTTGATCATAGTAGTGTGCGAATCGGTGCCAACTAATGTATCTGGGTACGCCAATGATTTACCATTTTTACTGTCGTTAAAGACAACACGGGCTAAATATTCTAAGTTTACTTGATGAACGATACCGGTTGCAGGTGGTACTACTTTTAAGTTATCAAAGGCTGTTTGCCCCCAACGTAAAAATTCATAGCGTTCTTTATTACGGTCGTATTCAAGTTTAGCGTTCAAATCAAACGCGCCATCATTACCGTAACCATCAACTTGTACCGAATGGTCAATAACTAGTTCGGCAGGTGAAAGAGGGTTTATTTTTGCAGGA
The DNA here is from genome assembly GCF_052376275.1 of Pseudoalteromonas sp. AOP7-A1-14. Lineage (NCBI taxonomy): Bacteria > Pseudomonadati > Pseudomonadota > Gammaproteobacteria > Alteromonadales > Pseudoalteromonadaceae > Pseudoalteromonas > Pseudoalteromonas sp. AOP7-A1-14. Next base: position 2,594 of record NZ_JBQSVO010000112.1, read on the forward strand.
TCGCCACCGAGCTTTTCCATGGCATCACGCATTGCGGCTAAATCAACAATGGCTGGTACGCCAGTGAAGTCTTGCATCACTACACGGGCAGGAGTAAATGCAACTTCAGCGCTTGGTTTTGCTTTGGGATCCCAATTAAGCAATGCTTCGATATCTTGTTTTTTAATGTTTACGTCATCTTCATTACGTAAAAGATTTTCAAGTAGCACTTTAAGTGAAAAAGGCAGGCGCTTAGCTTTGTCGCCAAGCCCTTGCAAAGAGTGAATATGATACTGCTCGCCATTGATTGTTAGCTGCTTTTCGGTGTCAAAACTGTTACTCATTATTAGCCCCTATGGTTATGCCTATACACTAAAGTTGCTCAGAACGAAAACTCGCTGTAAACATAGGCATGAATTTATATGTATATCCTTGACTGTCTTCTTAGCTAAGTAGCAAACTTAATACCAACCTGTTTGCTGTATAGAAATAAAACTATATTAGTATAGATGATGATGAAAATATTTATTTCAAGTTAGACAAAAGTGTAGAGCAAAATAACCGCCTTACAATATTATTTACAGTGTTAGCTAAGCGCCTGCCCTGATAGCTTAAAAGCAATAATAAAATAAGCATAAAAAGACTGGTTAAGCCAAATATGTCGATAGCAATAAAGTTATAGTATTGTTGAATGAGAATTGCGGTAAATGACGCTAAAAATAACTTGCATGCGAGAGTATTTTAATGAGTAATAAAACACAGCCAACGGTGCCTGCGTAAACCGAAATCGTAAAAGTGAACGAGTACCGAAAGGAGTGTTAGCCTACGCCACTTGTCGTTTCAGAGGTAGTTTGTATATCATTTTTTTGGTCATTGATACTTGCATTATAAACGCAATAACCGCTAACAGATTCCAAAGAAGTGCTACCCATGCGACATTTTAGAGCCAGTTTGGCGGTGCCATAAATTACCTTTTCATTATTATTTATAAGGTAATTAAAGATAAAGATGACGCTATTTATAAGCGATATTTGGGGTGATAATTAACCAAACGAAATTGGTTTACGACCAGTATTTGCATCAACTTTTGGCTTTTTGGTGCGCTTACGCTTACTTTTTGCAGGCTGTGCTGAAGTATCTTTAGCCGCTTGTTGCTGTTTAATTTCTTGGCTTGGTAGAGTGCGTTCAGCGGGGATCGCATCTTCACTTAGCGTTAGTTGAAATTGTTCGCCATCGAATTCGAGCACATCACCACTGTATAATTTTTTCCGTTTGATTGTACAAATTTCATAGTTAACGCCTACATAGCCCTCGGCAATTAAGTTTTTTGCTTGACCACCACCTTCAACTAAATCTAAAACCTTTAGTAACTTACATAGCTCTATCGGCTCTTCTTCTAGTTCAATTTCAATGTATTCGTCGTTCATAAGGTTCTCGGTGATTTGGCTGTTAAAGTCAGCAGTATAAAGGCATACGCGACACAATGCACTAATGCTTATATGTGCTGACAAGTAAAATTATTAATAATTTTTTGATTTTAAAAAAACTGTCGTAATTTACGAGTAAGCTGCGCTATATAAAGCTGGCCTAAACGTTGCTAAAAAGAATTGCCAAAAAGTAATTCGTGCTTAAATTTATAGAAATATGGAGTTATAAAATGGGCGTAAGATTAGCCATGAAAAAAGAGTTAATGGGTTTAGATGGATCAGATCTTCTAACTGCCGATGATGTCCGCACCGAACTCAACAATATTATTAAGCGCGATGCAGAGCACAGTGAAACTGGGTTCTCATTAATTTCAAAATTTAATGATAACCACAGTCAAATTAGTACCGGTCACGAAAGTAAAATTAAGCAACTCGACTTTCAACGTCATCGCTTGTTTAAAGATATTTTGTATAGCCGAAAAAGTGTTGATGGGTGGCTAGGTAGTCAATTAAATTAAGTTGATTTTAATCATCATCCCTTTTGGAGAAAACCTTCAAATACATTTCGCTATAACGCGTCTGTTAACAAACCGAGTTGACTAAATTGTTCTTTGCAGGTTTTGTATATAGATTAGCCGTTTTTTTCTATGTGCTCACTGAGCTGCGCGATTCGTGTACACATGCCTTCGATAATACGATCTTTAATTTTTTCACGTATTACATTAGGTAAGCGAGTAAGTGCAGCTGGGTGATAGCGAGTAAGATCGTGTCGGGTTTGGCGCGAACGTTGGTGCTGCGTTCGCGGCTATTAATAAATGCGCCTTCACCAATAAACTCTCCGGGCTCAATAGTACCGAGCTCTAGCAGGTAGCTGTGCTTAAGCACCACTAATGAATCGTATCGTACTGTTTAAATACCGCGTGACCTTGTTGAGCATGATAAAGGTGACAAAATGATTCAGGTAATACCTGCCATTCGTTGAGGGGAAGCTCACGGAAAAACGACAATCAATTAATAATTTCCACCTGCTTGAATAGCGCAATATGCTCAATTAATTTCATTAACTTTGCTGATATAAAAGTTAGGAATTAATATTGCGTTCTTTTAGCTTGCGGGTCAACGTGTTGCGGCCCCAGCCAATCTTTATTGCGGCCTCTTGCTTGTGCCCAGCGCAACTGGAAAGTGCTGCTTTAATTAAGCGCGTTTCAAGTTGCGCTTGTACGTTAGGCCATATATTTTCTTTGCCTACTTTTAGCTCTTGGTTTAACCAATGCTGAAAAGCATCTAGCCAGTCACCTTCTTGCTCTGTCGGCATAATGTCGATTATTTCTGGTGGTAAATCTTGCTCACTTATCAGTTCGCCAGGTGCCATTACTGTTAACCAGCGACAGGTGTTTTCGAGTTGACGAACATTGCCAGGCCAGTTAAATAAGCGTAGTTGCTCAGTGGCTTTACTGCTGAGAATTTTACTTTCCACTTGCAAGTCTTTGGCGCTTGTATGTAAAAAGTGCTGTGCTAGACGCTCTATATCTTCAGTTCGCTCACGAAGAGCGGGTAAGCGTAACCTAACTACGTTTAAGCGATGAAATAAGTCATCCCTAAATTTACCTAGTTTAACTAAATCTTCGAGATGTTGGTGGGTCGCGGCAATGATGCGCACATCAACCTTGATACTTTGATGGCCGCCAACCCGATAAAATTCACCATCAGCGAGCACGCGTAGTAAGCGAGTTTGTACATCGAGTGGCATATCACCTATTTCATCTAAAAATAGCGTACCGCCGTTAGCTTGTTCAAAGCGACCTTTGCGAATGCTATCTGCACCTGTAAATGCGCCTTTTTCATGGCCAAAAAGCTCAGATTCAACTAGCTCTTTAGGGATAGCTGCCATATTAAGCGCGATAAATTGGTTTTCTTTACGAGGACTGTGATTGTGTAAGGCGCTGGCAACCAGTTCTTTACCCGTTCCAGATTCGCCATTAATAAGCACACTCATACTTGATGTTGATAACTTACCTATCGCGCGAAATACTTCCTGCATGGCAGGGGCTTCACCAATTATATGAGCATTATTTTGTGGTGCTTGTTTGCGTTTAGTTTTTTTAGTGGAATTTGCACGACAAGCACTTTCGACTAAGCTAACCGCTTCATCTAAGTCAAATGGTTTAGCTAGGTACTCAAAAGCACCTTTTTGAAAAGCTTTTACAGCTGAATCTAGATCAGAGTGAGCGGTCATAATGATCACCGGTAACCCCGGGTTTTGTTCGGCAATGAGTTCCAACAGCGCCATGCCATCCATACCAGGCATTCTTACATCAGATACCAGCACTGTTGGTTGGCTGTATTTTAACGCGCTTAACACATCTTGTGCGTTAGCATAACTTTGGGTTTCAAAGCCAGCGCGGGTTAACGCTTTTTCTAATACAAAGCGAATCGAGGCATCATCATCAACCAGCCAAACTGTTTTCATACACACTCCAAACTATTTAATCCGTAAAAGGCAGATAAATATTAAACTCTGTGTGACCAGGCCAGCTATCGCACTCAATATAACCATTATGTTGATCTATTAAAGTTTGCGCTATTGAGAGTCCTAATCCTGAACCACCATCTTTTTTGGTGATCATCGGATAAAATAGAGTCTCTTTAATCTCTGGATCTATTCCTGGTCCGTTGTCAGATACTTGGATCAGCAAGGCCTTTTTAGGGGCTTTACCTGGGCGACGGTATTGATGATTAATGCGAGTTTTTATTTTTATCACTCCGCCATTATCAATTAATGCTTGCTGGGCATTACGAACAATATTAAGCATCACCTGTTGGACTTTACCTTGGTCGATGTAAACATCCGGTATGCTTGGGTCGTAATCTTTTTCTAAGCTTATATTGGCGCAGTTATCTAACATCGTTAACTTAAAAACAGACTCTAAAGTTTGGTGAATATTACCCTGTGACTTTTGCGGTAATTGATTCGGCCCTAGGAGCCTGTCGACTAACTCACGTAAACGGTCTGCTTGCTCAATAATTAGCTCAGCACATTCATCCCTTTCTTGCTGATCAACTTCATACTGCAATAATTGCGCCGCTCCTCGAATTCCGCCTAGAGGATTTTTAATTTCGTGAGCAAGTCCGCGTATTAAGTTACGTGCAGCTTGGTATTGATGCATTTGATTTGAAGCTTGGTCATGGCGAATTTCATCATCTGTTTGACGACATTCAAACAAAATATAAAACTGTCCATCGAAGGCTAACCGTCTAGTACTGATCGCAAGTTTGGCATGGCGAGAGTCTACAAAGACCACGTCAGCTCTATGCTGGTGGCAGTCTACGCCGTCAATTAATGAGTACTGTGCAATGCGCTTTAAATCGATTGAATGATAATTAAATAAGCTGTCGAAGGGCTGGCTAATTATTCGTTTTGAGCCTAAGCCAAGTAGTTCACTAGCGCTATCGTTAGCATAGATAAGCGTAAAATCTTTATCGAGCAAAAGCACTGCGGTAGTGAGGCTTTGCCAAATACTATTAAGTAGTTGTGGACTAAATTTTTTATTACTGTGCATTGTTGCACCACTTTAGTGCGTTGACGATAGTTATCAGCTTAGCATAGAAAAGTCATGGCTGGTTAAAGCGATGAAGCACGATGCATAAAAAAGGTACTAGATGAACTACTAGCAATATTATTGCCTTGTGAATCAAATAGTTTTACTTGCAGTGTATGCATACCTCTACTTATATTTCTAAGTGCAAAGGTGCTGGTATTGCTTGGTTCAGTAAAAGGACTGCCATCAACTAATAATTGTATGGTAAAGCCGTTTTCAAAGCGTGGGGTTATACGGCTTGTTACATATACTGAGCCGGTATTTTCACGCACGGTTGCTTGATCAGCGGGCGATGCTATAACAATTTTGTAATTAATGGCTTTTGGTAAATCTTGGTCATTTAAAACTCTCGTATCGACTGCAGGCATAGTTAAGTTTTGTGTGGTGAGCTTAACTTCTTTGGCGCCACTTTTTGGCGTGTCAGAAAATACTAATACACCATTTTTATCTTTCCAGGCATAGATCTTTCTTTCACCAGAATAACTATAAAAGCTTACCAAGCTTATAATTAATAATAAAAAAATTGTTACTTTCACTCTGCCACCTACTATTTTCTGTACAGCCTAAACTGTAGTGGAGAATGCATTAATTTACCATAAAAAAAGCCCGTAAAAACGGGCTTGAGAACACATATATTATCTATTTAATAATTTATGCTACAGCGTATTAAACGCTGTAGTACATTTCGAACTCAATTGGGTGAGTTGTCATGTTAAGCTTTTCAACTTCTTGACTCTTAAGTGAGATGTAAGCATCAATTAAGTCATCAGTAAATACGCCACCTTGAGTTAAGAACTCACGGTCACCATCTAGACTTGCTAGTGCTTCGTCAAGTGAAGCCGCAACTGTTGGAATTTCAGCAGCTTCTTCAGCAGGTAGATCGTATAAGTCTTTATCCATTGCATCACCAGGATGGATCTTGTTTTTAATACCGTCAAGACCAGCCATAAGCATTGATGCAAACGCAAGGTATGGATTCGCAGTTGGATCAGGGAAGCGTACTTCGATACGACGACCTTTTTCTGATGGTACAACTGGAATACGGATTGAAGCCGAGCGGTTACGAGCAGAATATGCAAGCATAACAGGTGCTTCAAAACCTGGTACTAAGCGTTTGTACGAGTTAGTCGAAGCGTTAGCAAATGCGTTGATTGCTTTAGCATGCTTGATGATACCGCCGATGTAGTAAAGGGCATCTTCAGAAAGGCCGCCGTACTTGTCACCTGCGAATAAGTTAACGCCGTCTTTAGCTAAAGACTGGTGACAATGCATACCAGAACCGTTGTCGCCAACTACAGGTTTAGGCATGAACGTTGCTGTTTTGCCATATAAATGAGCCATGTTATGGATAACATACTTCATTTCTTGGATTTCATCCGCTTTTAATACCATGCTATTGAAGCGGGTTGCGATTTCGTTTTGGCCTGCTGTTGCAACTTCATGATGGTGTGCTTCAACAACTTGACCAAGTTCCTCAAGAACTAAACACGTAGCTGAGCGCCAATTTTGTGATGAATCAACTGGTGAACATGGGAAATAACCCCCTTTAACACCAGGACGGTGACCCGTATTGCCACCTTCGTATTCTTTATCTGAGTTCCATGATGCCTCGATGTCGTCAATTTTATACATTGAACCAGACATATCAGATTTATATTTTACGTCATCAAATAAGAAGAACTCCGGCTCAGGTCCGAATAAAACAGTATCAGCGATGCCAGTAGAGCGCATGTATTCTTCAGCACGCTTAGCGACTGAACGTGGGTCACGCTCATAACCTTGTAATGTTGAAGGCTCAACGACGTCACAACGAACGATTACGGTTGTATCTTCTGTAAAAGGGTCTAATTTAATTGACTCAGCAACAGGCATTAATACCATGTCTGATTCGTTAATGCCTTTCCAACCTGCGATTGAAGAGCCATCAAACATTTTACCTTCTTCAAAAAAGTCTTCATCTACTTGATGATGAGGAATAGAAACATGTTGCTCTTTACCTTTAGTGTCAGTAAAGCGTAAATCTATGAACTTAACGTCATTTTCTTTAATAAAATCTAAAACCGATTGTGACATGTGTCCTCCAACTGTTGGGTTTTATTTTTGCTGCATAATTGCTTTGCTTCTTACAAGCTGGTTTTATGCCATAATTATAACATTTTGTTTATATTGACTATTGTTGTTACAAGAAGCATTTTTCATTCATTGCTGCACCAAGCTAGTGCGTAAAGTGTTCATTGTGGTGCATGGTTGGGTCTGTAAAAATTGCATGTAAATTAATCATTCGATTTAATCCCAAGCAGCATTGATTAATTGTCTAAATATCGTATAAAAACCCTGTTTATACCAGTTTTGAGTGTTTAATTTCAATAAAGTTCATAAAAATGTCATTTATAAAACAGATACTTAGTAATAGTATTACGAAAGTTTTAAAATATATTATTGGAGAAACTTTCATCTATCGCTTTAATAAGGGATAATATGCGCCCTTTTAAATCCTATGCTGGGACATCTGGTGAAAATGCAGGTGAGTGCGTAGATCTTGCAGGATTAACGAGATTCAATTTCTCTGAGTAAAAATATGAGCATCGAAAAGTTAAGAAATATAGCGATTATCGCCCACGTTGACCATGGTAAAACAACGCTGGTTGATAAATTACTTGAGCAATCAGGTACACTAGAAACGCGCGGTGGTAACGAAGAGCGCGTAATGGACTCAAACGACATTGAGAAAGAACGCGGTATTACCATTTTGGCTAAAAATACCGCCATTTCATGGCAAGACTACCACATCAATATCGTAGATACCCCTGGACACGCCGACTTTGGTGGTGAAGTAGAGCGCGTACTTTCGATGGCTGACTCAGTATTATTACTTGTTGATGCTCAAGAAGGTCCAATGCCACAAACGCGTTTCGTAACGCAAAAAGCATTTGCGCAAGGCTTAAAGCCAATTGTTGTAATCAACAAAATCGACAAGCCAGGCGCACGCCCTGATTGGGTTATGGATCAAATCTTTGATTTATTCGATAACCTTGGCGCAACTGACGAACAGTTAGACTTTAAAGTTATTTATGCATCAGCAATTAATGGTTGGGCAACGCTTGATTTAGACGAAGCGTCTGACAACATGCAGCCTATGTTCCAAATGATTGCAGATGAAGTATCACCACCGGAAGCCGATCCTGAAGGTGACTTCCAAATGCAGATCTCACAACTTGATTACAACTCGTATGTAGGTGTAGTCGGTGTAGGTCGTATTAAACGTGGTTCTGTTGAGCCGAACCAACAAGTGACTATTATTAGCGCTGATGGTACTAAACGTAATGGTAAAATTGGTTCAGTACAAAGCTATTTAGGACTTGAGCGTGTTGAAACAGATAAAGCATACGCTGGTAACATCGTTACTGTAACAGGTATTGGTGAGCTGAAAATTTCAGACACTGTTTGTTGCCCTAGCAATGTTGAAGCATTACCTCCACTAAGTGTTGATGAGCCTACGGTAACGATGACGTTCTCTGTAAATAACTCACCATTTTGTGGTAAAGAAGGTAAGTTTGTAACTTCACGTAATATCCGTGAGCGTTTAGACAAAGAGCTAGTACACAACGTAGCACTTCGTGTTGAAGATACTTCTAACCCAGATAGCTTCCGTGTTTCTGGCCGTGGTGAATTACACCTTGGTATCTTAATCGAAAACATGCGCCGTGAAGGCTATGAGTTAGCAGTATCTCGTCCAGAAGTAATCTTACGTACTGTTGACGGTGTTTTAGAAGAACCGTATGAAACAGTAACCATTGACTGCCAAGAAGAGCATCAAGGCTCTATCATGGAGCAACTAGGTCTTCGTAAAGGTGAGCTAACTGACATGTCTCCAGATGGTAAAGGCCGTATGCGTATGGATTTTATGATCCCAAGCCGTGGTTTAATTGGTTTCCAAACTGATTTCATGACGCTTACATCAGGTACTGGCCTTATGTACCACACATTCGATCACTATGGTCCGCACAAAGGTGGCGAGCTAGGTGTTCGTAAGAACGGTGTAATGATTGCAAATGCAACAGGTAAAGCACTTACTAACGCATTATTCAACTTACAAGAGCGCGGTAAATTATTCATCGGTCACGGTGTTGAAGTTTACGAAGGCATGGTTATCGGTATTCATAGCCGTGATAACGACCTTACAGTTAATGCTCTTAAAGGTAAGCAGCTTACTAACGTTCGTGCATCAGGTACTGATGAAGCACAAACATTGACACCACCATTGAACTACTCACTTGAGCAAGCGATTGAGTTCATTGATGATGACGAATTAGTAGAAGTAACACCTGAGAACATTCGCATTCGTAAACGTCACTTAACTGAAAGTGAGCGTAAACGTGCGGGTCGTGCGCCTAAGTCATAATTACTTTTAAGTAATATACTTTGAAAAGCCGCTGTATTGCAAAATACAGCGGCTT
>NZ_JBQSVO010000113.1:0-11965 GCF_052376275.1 Pseudoalteromonas sp. AOP7-A1-14
GACGGAACCTATCAGTTTTGTGTATCTAGACTACATATGAAAATAATCCACCATAGGTAGATTAAGTTAATTTTTTCAAATTTTAAATAGTTTTTTCTGACAGATAAAAGGAGAAGTCAAGAATGGGCTTAGAAACTGGTGCTGATAGGCAGATTTGAACTGCCGACCTCACCCTTACCAAGGGTGCGCTCTACCAACTGAGCTATATCAGCAACACCAGAAACTGGAGCGGGCAGCGGGAATCGAACCCGCATCATCAGCTTGGAAGGCTGAGGTAATAGCCATTATACGATGCCCGCGTAAGAACCTGTTCTTAAACTACCTCTAACCGTCAAGAATAAAGTGGTGGAGGGAGCTGGATTCGAACCAGCGAAGGCTGAGCCGTCAGATTTACAATCTGATCCCTTTGGCCGCTCGGGAACCCCTCCACGAAAATTCTTTACTAAGTCACTTCCGGTAAAAGGAAAGTGGTGCCGACTAACCGAGTCGAACGGTTGACCTACTGATTACAAGTCAGTTGCTCTACCAGCTGAGCTAAGTCGGCACTGCTTTAGTACGGGGCGAGATTCTAGAGTAAGGTTTGTTGGGATGCAACAACAAAATCAAAAAAAGTGTGAATTTACACTTCAAATGCTCAGTTTTCAGACAAAAGTAGCTGTTTTTAGTCTTTAATACTGAGTTGATGCCAATAACTCAATCCTTTCATAACTAACAAAGAATCAAAATCACTACCTGGAAGGTGTTGTTGTAATAACGATCCATATCCCCCTGCTAAAACTATTTGTGCTTCAGCAGGTAAATGCAACATTGCTTGTTTAATGGCACCAATGGTAGCTACTAACGCGCCATTTTTTAAACCATTTGGGGTATTCACCCCCAACTCATTACTAAAAAGCGTATTTTTATCATCAAACACACGTTGAGTGTTTTGTGTTAATGATTGGGTCATCAAATCTAGGCCCGGTAAAATCCACCCCCCTAAGTGCTGCCCCGTATCTGTTAACACATCAATGGTGGTTGCCGTGCCTGCATCAATAATAATGCAATTTTTTTTAGGCCACAGACTATAAGCAGCAATAAGTACTAGCCAACGATCAATCCCTAAATTATTTACTTGTCGGTAAGCGCATTTAAGCTTACCAAGTTCTGCGGTTACTTTAGCCTCAGTACAATTAATTCCTAGTTCAGTAGCGCGAGCTAAAAGCTTGTTCATCATCTCGCTTTTACCTACGCAGGCGTAAACCAACTCGGTTACTTGTGACCAAGGAATACTATTAGCTTCGCAGGGAGTTAGCTGCTGCGTTTGGCATAACACTATTTTGACTGAAGAGTTACCCACATCAACAAGTAGCTTCATGATTTAACCTTACGTAAAGAAATTTCTCCACCGTAATAACTTTTTACTTCGCCATCGCATCTAATACGAATCCCCCCTAGACCGTCAATCCCTTCACAAATACCTTGCCAGCTGCGATTTCCGGTAGAGAGCTCCACATACTGTTTGGCAAAAGCATTAAGGTTATTCCACTGCTGATACATCTGCTGTAAACCATGTTCACTAAATTCAGCTAAGCGTTGCTCTAAACTAAAGGTTAACTGCGCTACTAAGTCGTTTTTATTGATTGTTTGGCAATGCTGACTTAGGTCGGTCCAAGCTTGGTCAATCTGTTGGCTCGCACTTTCTGGCATTTGTAGGTTAATACCAATACCAATCACTAGCTGGCAAGGTCCTTGTGGTTGACCATCTAATTCCACCAGCACACCTGCGAGCTTTTCTTTGTTTAAGTAAATATCGTTAGGCCACTTCAGCTCAACATCCAGTTGATAAAGCGTTTTTAAAGCATCATATACAGCAAGCCCTACCGCAATAGATACGCCCATAGCCGCTTGTAAGCCATCATCTAAGCACCAAAAATAGCTATAATATAAGTTAGTACCAAATGGAGATTGCCACACGCGCCCTCTGCGCCCGCGCCCGGCTTCCTGCATTTCTGCAACTACAACAGATCCAGATTCAAGCGCTGGGTTTACTTGAATACGACGCATTAGTTCGCTGTTGGTCGAATCAATAATAGGCTGCACATCAACTTGCGCTGTTTTGCCTCCTAATTGCTGATACTTTGTTTTTATTGCATTACTACTTAATAAACCAACATTATTATTTAAACAATAACCCTTACCGCTCACTTTAAATATATCTAGCCCCATTTCTTGCAATGAACTTATATGCTTACCGACTGCGGCACGGCTAATGCCTAGTTGCTCACCTAATAACTGCCCAGAGATAAACCCGCCTTGATTTAACGAATTTAAAATTGCCTGCTTGTTGCCATAAGGTGCCTTCATGGCTGCTCCTGTAAATTAATATTACACTCATCAGAATCAGCCATTAGCCGTACTTCATGGTGTAAGTGTATTTGATAGCGTTGCCATACTTGTAGCTGGATGTGTTTTATCATAGCAACTAAATCACTGCCTTGGCTGTTGCCATGGTTAACTAATACGAGAGCTTGTTGCTGGTATACCTCAATACCTGCAATACGATGTCCTTTTAAACCCGCTTGTTCAATCAACCAACCAGCAGCGATTTTATGATGTGCATCATCATAAAAATAATGAGGTAATTGCGGGTGGCTTTTTAATAAAGCATGTAATTGTGAGTTAGGAATTATGGGGTTTTTAAAAAAACTACCAGCATTTGCAAGTACATACGGGTCAGGTAATTTACTATTTCGGGTAGTTATAACCTGCTCATAAACGGCTTTTGCCGTGACCTTACTAACCTTTTTCAATGGCCCATAACTCAGCTCTGGTTGCCATTTTTTTGGTAAACAAAGTCCGACTTGGGTGATCACCACTTTATTTTTTAAATCATGCTTAAAAATAGAGTCGCGATAGCCAAACTGGCAGTCTACTTTACTAAGACGTATAACTTGCTTTTGAGCAATATCAAAACACTCTACGTATTCAATATACTTTGCCAGTTCTACTCCATAAGCACCAATATTTTGCACCGGTGCGGCCCCAACGGTACCCGGAATTAAAGCTAAGTTTTCAAGCCCTGGCATATCGTGCTCTAGGGTGTAAGTAACTAATTGATGCCAGTTTTCACCGGCCGCGACTTCCAATAAGTAATCATTTTCACGAGGAGTTAGGGAAACCCCCTTAGTAGCCATTTTAATCACGGTACCTTGGTAGTCATTTAAAAAAACCGTATTACTACCCTCACCTAAAATACAAAAAGGGACATTAAACAATTGCTGCTGCAATTGTTTAATGTCGGTAATTTCACAAAGGTGCAAACACTGACTTGGTAACGAAAATGTATGGAAAGTTTGCAGTGACTGAGCCACAATAAGCCTCAAAATTTACCAGTAACTAATCGCACTAGTTTAACCTATCGTCGCAAAACGCGCACTAGATTGTAAAAAATGCTCAACCCTGCCTTTCAATCATGATATAAAACCAGCACTTTTTATTCGTTCCAGGGTATTTATGAAAATCAAACCTCTCTTTTTAAGCCTCGCTATGGCAGGTATGTGCTCTCAAGCAATGGCCAGCGCTATTGATCAAAATTCGTATGCCAACCTTGATGATGTAATCACTACACATTTAAACCTTGATTTAGATATCGATTTTTCCGACAAGCAGTTAGAAGGTTTTGTTGAGCATACCCTTAAGTGGAAAAATACCAGCAGTAAAAAATTAGTGCTTGATACTCGTGATTTAGATATTGATAAAATAATGTACCAGTCACAAGATGGCCATTGGCATAAAGCAGCCTTTACGCTTGCTAAACGTGATGATGTTAAAGGATCGAAACTTACTATTACCTTTAAAAGCCAAGCGCCTAAAGTACGTATTTACTACAACAGCCGTCCTGAAGCATCCGGCTTACAATGGTTAACACCAGAGCAAACTGCAAGTAAAACGCTACCATTTATGTATAGCCAGTCGCAGGCTATTCATGCCCGTAGCTGGATCCCAGTACAAGATACACCTGCGATGCGTGTAACGTACTCGGCACGCATCCATACACCTGAAGATATTCGTGCTGTAATGAGTGCAGATAACAAAGATGCACTTTATAAAGATGGCGATTATCACTTTACTATGCCCCAAGCGATCTCTCCTTATTTAATCGCTATTGGCGCGGGTAATCTTGAATTTAAAGCCATGTCACACCAGACAGGTGTTTTTGCTGAGCCAACAATTTTAGATGCCTCAGTGGCTGAGTTTAACGACACTCAAATGATGATCGACAAAGCCAATGCTATGTACGGCGAATATGCCTGGGGTCGTTATGATCTATTAATGCTTCCGCCAAGCTTTCCGTTTGGTGGCATGGAAAACCCACGTCTATCGTTTATTACCCCAACAGTTGTAGCAGGTGATAAAAGTTTAGTTAACTTAATTGCTCATGAACTTGCTCATTCGTGGTCAGGAAACCTAGTGACTAACGCTACATGGGAAGACTTATGGCTTAACGAAGGTTTTACCTCGTACGTTGAAAACCGCATTATGGAAGAAGTGTTTGGTCGAGACCGTGCGATTATGGAGCAAGCGCTAGACACTGCAAGCCTTCGCGCACAACTTAAGACAATAGACGCACCAGATACACGCCTTAATCTAAAACTTAATGGGCGCGATCCGGACGATGCATTCAGTTCAGTGCCTTACACTAAAGGTCAGCTATTTTTGATCTACCTTGAAGAAAAGTATGGTCGCGACAAATTTGACCCATTTGTAAAAGCTTACTTTGATGAGTTTGCTTTTAAATCGCTAACTACCGCTGAGTTTGTAACTTACTTAAAAGCCAACTTAATTGAAGAATATCCAGGCGTAGTAAGCATGGATAAAGTAAATGAGTGGATTTTTGAGCCAGGCTTACCCAGTGATGCGCCAAACCCAACATCAGATGCGTTTGATAAAGTCGATAATGTGACTCAAGCGTGGCTAAAAGGCGATATAACTGCGGCTGAACTACCTACAGCTGATTGGACTGTCCATGAATGGCTTCACTTTTTAAATAACCTACCTCGTGATTTAAGCATTGAAAACATGACCGAGCTTGATAGCCAATTTAACCTTACTCAATCAACTAACACAGAGCGCGCATTTGCTTGGTATATGCTGGCAGTAGGTAATGGTTATCAACCAATTTATCCAGCTCTTGATAAGCATTTATCTGGGATTGGTCGTCGTAAATTAATTGTGCCTTTATATAAAGCACTAATTAAAAATGGCAAACGTGAATGGGCGCACGATGTATACATGAAAGCACGTCCGGGTTACCACCCATTAGCACAAGGTACAGTCGACAACTTATTTGCTAAATAATAACGAGCAAGTAACACCATTTAAAAAGGGCGATAACTCGCCCTTTTTTGTGTTTTAAGCCCAACATAGATATAGGTAAGGGCCGTGAGTGGGGCCCGGTAGTTTGCTCAATTTTTTACTTAGCTCGCTAGTTTATAACTATCGCGTCGCGATTACATCGCCTCTAGATTGAACACGCTTTAATTTTAAAAGGACAACCAATCCTACCCCTTACTTTTTAGTCACTTTGTTCAAAAATGCTTGGCGCTCTTGTACTGTCGCTTTTTGCCACCAAAAATCTAGCATTGCCGCTGCGCTCGGTTCTTTTTGCGTGGCTGCATGGCGATTCGATTCTTTAACAGGAAATGTGGCTGCCTTGCCCGTAGTAACCGTTGCTATCGCGACCTGTGCTGGGGCTACTTGCTTAACAGTAGGTGCTGGTGCTGCGCTTACTTTTGGGCTACTAAGTATACTTAACGGTTCAGCCAGCGCACTCCCTTTAGGTTTAAGGCTAACTTGGGGTGACTCGGCAAATGCTTTAGCAGCTACAGCATTATCAGCACGATTAAACACTACCTCGTAATCTGTACTTTCATCAATGGTAACTTGCACCCAAAATGGTTTTGAATCAACAGTGGTATGGTTGTCATAACCTTGCTCGTATAAATCCGTGTACCTAAGTTTTAATTTATGTGTACCCGGCGCCAGTTCGATATCATCAACACGGCTAAAAAATGACTGTTCAATCACTCGATCATCGGCTTGCAGTGGGACCAACTCTTCAGGAAAGTGAATGATCTCTGCCACACTATTTAAACTAAAGCACAATGCAGCAACTGTTGTTAGTCTTATTAATTTACTCATACTTACCCCTTTATGTTTAATTTCAGTTTGACACCACAAACAAATTTTGTCATTAGTGGGGGAATCTTATGTAATCTATAATATGAGTATAAAATGAGCCAAGAGACTATTTTTAGTAAAATAATCAACCGTGAAATTCCCGCCGACATCATTTATGAAGATGAGCAATCACTCGCTTTTAAAGACATCAATCCGCAAGCGCCTTTTCATGTTTTGATTATCCCAAAAAAAGCGATTGCGACAATTAACGATATTACCGAAGAAAATGCATCATTAGTGGGTCATTTATACGTAGTTGCAGCAAAACTCGCTAAACAACATGGATTTAGTGATGATGGCTTTCGAGTTGTGATGAATTGTAACGAGCATGGCGGACAAACTGTTTATCATATTCATTTACATATGCTAGCGGGTAAGGAAATGGGATGGCCACCATACCAAGCTAAGAAGAAAGAATTGCATTAAGTTTTTTAATGTAACTTTATGTAAATAATACCCTTACTATAGATTGGGTTACAATAAAAAACAGCAATAAATACAAATATATAAAAAAGAAAGAAAGTAAAATATTACACAAGATAGTACTAAACTAGCAATAAAACTGTATTTACATAGGAAACTTCTAATACTAAAGGCGCGTGTTGCATGATAGACTTCATAAGTCAACTTTATTCAAGAGTATGTAAACCATGAGCAATTCAGCCTTTTTACTATTAGACGTAGAGCCGATTAATACGATTGGTATCAATGTATTAGAACCCCTTTTAAAAACTCAGGGGCTTGAGATAACAACTGGAACTAATATCGCCGACGTACCTGAAGACACCCGCTTATTGTTTATTGAAGCGTCAAGTCGAGATGCTTGGAACAAACTAAAAGAACAGCTTGTTAATTTGCGTTTTAAGTGCGATATTGTATTGTTTAATCTAGACGAAAATCCTGAACTTGCTAATCGCGCCTTATTAAGCGGTATTCGCGGCGTATTTTACACCACTGATAACGCTGATGTATTAATGAAAGGTATCCGCTTGCTACTTGAAGGCCAGCTTTGGTATCGCCGTGATATCATGTGTAACGCGCTAAACCGTATGTTGCAGTTTAATCAAGACACTCTTCATAAGTTAACCGACGGCGATATTGAGCCAATAAAACTCACTAAGCGAGAAAAAGCAATTATTGCCTTAATGAGCAATGGTTCTAAAAATAAAGAAATTGCCGAAGAGCTAAGCATTAGTCCGCATACAGTTAAAACTCACTTATACAGTGCATTTAGAAAAACCAAATGTCGTAACCGTATTGAGTTACTTTCATGGGCCCAGCAAAATATTCCTGACGAAATTCGTTAGTTTTATCGAAAATAGGCACTTTTTTAGTGCCTATTTCTCTTCTGCCGATAAGCGTTATATTTATTTAGCTATAGCGCCATCGTTTTGATGCGGCTAATTCTTTTCGCTTGGAACCGCAATGCTCGACTCCGTAACCCTTTATCTTACCAGCGCCGCCATGATGCTAGTAATGGCATTATTGAACTTCCTTACTTGGCGAGCCAATAAAAAAACCCCCGGTACACTACTTTATATTTATTATCCATTAATGGTGTTTGCCGCCGTAATGAGCTTTGCTGTTCATAGCTATTTAGATAACACCACCATTGGTGGTTTAGCCTATGGTTTATTCTTTAGTGCATCTATCATTCATGCCTTAGTAATTAGTCAATTTTTAAATTATCGCGGTGTGGAGTTTAAAATATTTATTGGCGTGACGATTATACTTGCTGGTGTATTAATATACTTTAGTGTGGTTGATTCTAACTTGCGTAACCGCGTGCTCGCTTCTGACTTACAGCATATCTGTGAAGCGATTTTTTTACTGTATTTATTCATTCGTTTTGCCCGTAAAACCTATCCAAATGGCAGTATTGTTTATATTTTGATTCTTAGTATTATTGTCATCGTATTTACACTGCGGGCATTTTTAATGGGCGAAGTTGACCGCTCAACACTCATCAATGAAAACTGGTTTAGTATCACCTTATTTATATACGGCGTCATTGCACCGATGTTCTACGCCACTGGCATGGCACTATTGTGTAATGAACGCCGAGAACAAAACTTAAATCAACTCGCAGAAAAAGCACATAAAGATTTAGAAATTCGGGGCTTATTTTTATCTACTATTAGCCATGAAATACGTACACCACTAAATGGAATTTTAGGCAGTGCGCAGCTTATTTTGAACCAATCAAGCGATCCCCGTGATAAACCCTATTGCGAAGCCATTATTAACTCTGCCGAATCGCTAAACTTACTCGTTGATAAAGTGCTCGACTATGCGAGCCTTGATCAACATAACGAAGCCCTTTATGAAGAAGATGTAGAATTTAAAACTTGGCTTAATAATTTATGTTTATTACTGAGCCCGCTTGCAGAACAAAAGAACTTAACCTTTTCACTTTCCTACCAGTTACCTGAACAAGCCTGTTACTACTGCGACCAACAAAAATTACGGCAAATTATTATTAATCTAGTGGGTAATGCCATAAAGTTTACTGATCAAGGAAATGTCAAAGTTAATATATCATTACTTGAAGAACGCCAGCTTGAGCACCGTGTTCGTATCAGCGTGATCGATTCAGGCCCTGGCATTGAAAATGACGAAATTGAATACCTTACCGAGCCGTATATACAAAGTAATGCCGGCAAAGAAAAAGGCGGTACTGGCCTTGGCCTTGCCATAACAAGCCGCTTACTGGGTAAACTAAATAGCCAATTAAACATCACCAGTGAGCTAAATAAAGGGAGCTCTTTTAGTTTTGATATTAACCTCACTATTGGTGAGTTAAGCCTTGTTGAGCAGCGTCATCAATCAAAAGATTACTTAACCGGGCTCGACGTTTTGCTGGTCGAAGATTTAGATCTAAACCAAAAAATTGCTATTGAGTTTATGGCCGATGATGAGCATAAAATCAAGCTCGCTAGAGATGGTAAAAGTGCTATTGAATTGATGCAGCGGCACCATTTTGATGTCGTGCTGCTAGATATGAACCTGCCTGACTTAAATGGTCAAGATGTACTTAAAGCACTAAAAAAAATTGATCATAAAAACCAGCGTACACCTGTACTTGCGTTTACTGCAAGTCTAAGCCCCGATGAGATTAAAGAGTACTTCGCGTTGGGTATTAAAAATATTGTTGGCAAACCAATTAAGCAGCAAAAGTTACGCCAAGCTCTCAGTGACTCTCAAACCACGCAAAGCTCTAACTTTGCGGTTGATCTGAGTGATGTGTTGTACGACCAAAGCGCCGCTGATACATTAAAAAGTTCATTTAGTGAAGATGAAGTATCGTCAATTTATAACGAGTTTGTACTCTCTGCGCGTAATAAACTCATTCGCGCCCAACAACTTTGCGAACAACAACCAGAGCAATGTATAAAAATACTCCATCGCCAAGCCAGCACCGCCCTGCAACTAGGCTTTAATCGCTACGGCATGGAGCTTAAAAAACTCGAACGACGCTTACTCGACAATAAACCGCTTAAAGAATCACTTACCGACACTCTCGTGCTTTGGCAAAGCAGCCTAGAGCAGTATTTAAAGTATGTACGGAGTCAACTGAATTAGTTGGCTAGTTGCCGATAGTAAGGCTTCAAGGGACAAGTGCTTTGCTCTAGCAACATTCTAAAATAGCCTGTAAACACGGATTTATTCCACGCTTTTAATTCATTATCCGCCTAACTTTACTCTTTCTGCTATGGCGCTATTTACGTCCATACTGATCGTCAAAGCGTTCTATATCCGCTTCATCTAAAATCCCACCGGTTTGCACTTCAATCAGCATAAGAGGTTCATTTTGTCCATTAGCTAGGCTATGAATTTGACCGGCAGCTATATAACATGACTGGTCGGGTGTTAACGTATTTGCTTTTCCATCAATGTTTACATCAGCAGTACCTGATACCACCACCCAATGCTCAGCACGGTATTGATGGCGCTGAGTAGAAAGCTTTGCACCTGGAGTTACAATTATTTTCTTTACTTTAAAGCCAGCGCCTTCAACCAATACCCGATAACTACCCCACGGTCGATACACAGCTTGATGATGGATCAGTTTATTACTACTTTTAACAGCTAATCGCTTTAATAATTCAGGTAACTGATCTAGCTGGTTTTTATCAGCTACTAATGTGGCATCATGAGTGTGAATAACAGCTAAGTCTTTGACCCCTAAAGCGGCAATAGTATGGCCGCGCTCACTATTGAGTAAGTTATTTTCACTATTTAACAACACTGCATCTGCGTTTTTGTTATTGCCTTGCGCGTCTTTTTCTGCACTTTGCCACAAAGCATTAAAACTGCCTACATCATTCCATTTAAGCGCAAGTGGTAGTACCGCAACATTAGGGCTTCTCTCTAAAATAGCATAATCAATCGAATCACTTGGGCAATTTTGTAATGCACTTTCATCTGCGCGAGTAAAATCTAAATCGTGTGAAAACACCGCAGCATTCGCTACACTCTTGGCTATTTTAGGGGCAAAGCGCTCAAGCTCAGCAAGGTAAGCTTTAGGAGTAAATAAAAACATACCGCTGTTCCACGCATAACGACCATCTACAAGATATTGCTCAGCGACTGCGAGGCTTGGCTTCTCTTTAAACTCATC
Organism: Pseudoalteromonas sp. AOP7-A1-14; assembly: GCF_052376275.1. Lineage (NCBI taxonomy): Bacteria > Pseudomonadati > Pseudomonadota > Gammaproteobacteria > Alteromonadales > Pseudoalteromonadaceae > Pseudoalteromonas > Pseudoalteromonas sp. AOP7-A1-14. Next base: position 10,844 of record NZ_JBQSVO010000113.1, read on the forward strand.
GACCTCAAAACAATAACTATCAGTAATCGGCGAGCCTTGCTTGATGTAACCATAGCCACAATTTGCAGAGTCAGGCTTGATAGCAAAGGTAATTAATTTGCCTTGCTCCGCGAGTTTTATTGCATCAGGTAGCTTATCTATAAGTAACGAGAAATTATCAATATGATGATCAGCAGGCATCACTAGCATCGGTGTATTCATACCTTGCTGAAGTGAAAAATGTGCTGCAAGTGCAATTGCCGGAGCGGTATTTTTACCTTCGCGTTCAAGTAATAATGCTGTGGGATCCACATGCTGTTGCTTACATTGGTCACTTGCAATAAAGCGGTGTTGTTCGTTGCACACTAAAATTGGCGCATTAAAAAATGGGGGATTTACCCGCTTGAGTGTATTTTGTAGTAGTGACTCATCCCCTAGCAACGGCAAAAATTGCTTTGGCATAGCTTGGCGCGATAAAGGCCAAAGTCGCGAACCAATACCCCCTGCTAAAATGACAGGAGTAACTGATGAAGTCATACTAAACACACCATATACAAACAAATGCTAAGTTTAGCAAACTACTCTGTGTGAAGATATTTGAATTACACAAAGCCGTTTACATGCTAGGTTTATATACGCAAGTCATCAACTTGGATTAGAATATTCATGTATAAATTGTTTGTTTTATTACTTACCGTTTTTTATAGCCATATAGCCGCAGCAAAAACAAATGTGTATCACTGCACTATTGAGGGTACTGCCACCTTTAGCCAGTTTCCATGTGGAAAAGACGCCAAAAAAGTTAATATCGCTGTTACTAATATCGCTAAATCTGCGGTAAATAATGACGACCAAGGCGTATCTGCCGAAATAGGAAACTACCTCACAGGGCAACAGATTGATCGTCAAATAAAAAAAAGTAAAAATAATATAAAAAAATTACAAGAGCAGCTTAATAGCCGAAAAATTCAAATAGATTATATGACTCAAGACAGCGCTAATCGTTTAGGGGCTAGTTCTATTAGCGATGCTATTACTCAACAGCGTAATAAAGTTGACCAACTTTATAAGCCTAAAATAGAACAGCAGCAAAAACAGATTGATCAGTTAACAGCGCTTAAAAGCAAAATAGATCAGGGTAGC
>NZ_JBQSVO010000114.1:0-11698 GCF_052376275.1 Pseudoalteromonas sp. AOP7-A1-14
CTATTGCCACGTGGCAATGTATTGTAGTGGTCAGGCTTATAATTACTGACAGCACTGCATTAAATATTTAATGCAAAGCTAAGTAGCACGCGCTTTCCAAACTCGATTTTAGATACGCTGTGTTCGTATTTATCGGGTCTGAACAAATACACGCGATTAAATAAATTTATAATGCATTTTGAGCATTTAAATACCCCACCCGCTTTAGGTTTCTCTAATACAAAATTGAGCTTGTAATAGCGCCCTTGCTGCACGGGGTCAATATGCTTCATTACGCTGTGATTGGTTGGGTAAGTAACAAGGTTTATCGAAAATTTATTACTGCTAAAAATAGCTTTGTTTTTAACGGTTGCGATCATGGATCATACTGCCTCCTTTGGGTTTACATGTCGCATTTTAGCATTTGCTAAAGCGCCAATGCTTGCGCTAAACAATATCAAAACGCGATGCCATATAACCAAACAGCCTGAAACAAAAAAGCCGAACTTATTTACTACCTAATAAGCTCGGCTTTTAAAAGTGTATTATTTAATCATTATGCACTTGGGTATGTGCGGTACGCACGCTCAATATTCTTCGCTTGTTTTTTAGAAACACCTAAATGAGCAAGTGCGACACGTAAGCGAGCACGTGATAAATCCGAGCCTAAAATTTCCATGGCATCAAGCACTGATGTTGATGAAGTTTTACCAGTAATAGCTACGAAAATAGGCTCTAAGAAGTCTTTAATTTTAAGCTCGTGGAAAGTAGCCACTTCTTTCGCAATAGCAAAAATAGCCGGTTTATCAAAGCTGCGTAAACCTTCTAATTGCCAAATAAAGAACTGTAATGCTTGGCGAATAACGTTTTCATCAGCCTTACCTGCGGTTAATAAAGCAGGATCATAAGTCGGGATCCCGCCTACAAAGTGCCCAGCTAAATCAACCATGTCTGACAAAGTATTAATACGCGTTTTCGCTTCAGGTAATACTTTAGCCAGCATTTCGCCATTAAACTTCCAATCAACAAACCGCTGTACAAGCTCTGCATCAGTGAGGTTTTCGCGGATCCAAGTACCATTTAGCCAACTTAGTTTATCCACATCAAAGATTGGGCCACCGAGTGATACACGTTTCATATCAAAGTGTTCTATCATTTCATCAAGGGTGAATTTTTCACGCTCGTCAGGCATTGACCAGCCCATGCGGCCTAAATAGTTAAGCAGTGCCTCTGGCAAATAACCCATCTCTTTATAGTAGTTAATTGAAGTTGGGTTTTTACGCTTTGACAGCTTTGATTTATCCGGGTTACGCAATAATGGCAAGTGTCCAAGTACGGGGGCATCCCAACCAAAATCTTCATATAGTTTTAATAGTTTTGGCGCCGAGTTGATCCATTCTTCACCACGGAAAATATGGCTAATTTCCATGTGATGGTCATCAACTACGTTGGCTAAAAAGTAAGTTGGAAAACCATCCGCTTTTAATAGCACTTGCATATCGACGTTTTCCCACGGGATTTCAATTTCGTCGCGCAGGTAATCGTTAAACTTAAAAGTGCCTTCGGTAGGAATGTTCATGCGTATAACATACGGCTTGCCAGCAGCTAAATTTGCTTTTATTTCATCTTCAGTAAGCTTTAAACCACGACCATCGTATTTAGGACGTAGACCTTCTGCCATTTGCTCTTCGCGCATTTTATCAAGCTCTTCGCTAGTTGCGAAGCAGTAAAACGCTTTACCCTCGTCTACTAACTGATGCGCATATTTTTTATATAAATCACTACGCTCAGACTGACGGTACGGGCCAAACTCACCGCCCACATCAGGGCCATGATCCCACTCAAGACCTAACCAACGCAGGCTATCCATAATAGCTTGTTCTGATTCTGGGGTGCTACGTACTTGGTCAGTATCTTCAATGCGAAGTACAAACTCACCACCTTGCTGCTTAGCAAAACAGTAATTAAATAGGGCAATATAGGCGGTTCCTAGGTGCGGGTCACCAGTTGGCGACGGGGCAACACGAGTACGGATTGTCATGATTATATTCTCTTTCAATGGGCAATAAAAACAACCCAAATGCAAACTTCACATAGGCTGTTTTTTAATAAGTTAACGGCTTAAGCAGCCACTTTATCTAAATAAGCAATAATATCGTTTGATTCATATAACCAGGTAACTTGGCTATCTTTTTCGATACGTAAACAAGGCACTTTAACTTTACCGCCTTGCTCTAATAATTCTTGGCGAAATTGCTCATTACCTTTGGCGTCACGAGTCTCTATTTTTAAACCTTGGCGTTTAATGCTGCGGCGCACTTTTACGCAAAACGGGCAGGCTTTGAATTGATAGAGTTTAAATTGTTCGGTTTTTTCATCAAGCAATGCTTGCACTTCCGCGGGGCGCTTTTTACTGCGCGGTGTAAAAATAAAATCAAAGAATAAGATTAAATTACCTAAAATCCAGCGAACTATTTTCATTTTTTACCCTATCGGCATCAATTTAAGGGCGTGGATTTTAACACAAATTAAGCGCGTGTCACATGCTGATAAAAATTGAAAGCCCCCTCAATTAAAGTAAAATCAAATCATCTCGGTGAATTACTTCTGTGGCGTAATCAAGCCCTAGCAATTGCGCTATTTCACTGGAGTGGCAGCCCTTAATTTTGGCGATTTCTGTTTGGCTAAAACGCACTAACCCTCGAGCGACTAGTTGCTTATCTTGACTGGCTAACTCAATTAAATCACCGCGCTCAAACTGCCCATGCGTTGCATATATACCTTTAGCTAATAAGCTAGCGCCTTGTTGCTGTAAAGCCGCAATTGCACCTGCATCGATAATTATTTGGCCACTACTTTTAGGCCCGGCTAACAGCCACTTTTTACGACCATCACGTGGGGCGGTAAGCTTTAAAAAACGCGTGCCAGGTAATTGCTCTGCCATGCAGTTTAAAATAACATTTTTACTCGCCCCTTGAGCAATGATCACCTCAATTCCTGCCCGTCTTGCAACATCAGCCGCTTGCAACTTAGTTGCCATACCGCCAGTGCCTAAGTTTGTACCACTGCCACCGGCGAGCTGTCTTAATTCATCATTAATGTCACTCACTTCTCTGATCAATGTGGCATTAAGATCGGTTCGCGGATCGCTAGTAAATAAGCCTTCTTGGTCGGTTAATAGTAAGAGTTTGTCAGCGTTAGCTAAAATAGCCACCAGCGCTGATAAGTTATCATTATCACCCACCTTTATTTCAGCCGTGGCTACCGCGTCATTTTCATTAATTATTGGCACGACATCGTAACTTAATAATGCGGTTAGCGTATCGCGGGCATTTAAATAACGCTCTCTATTGTCTACGTCCGCGCGAGTAAGCAGCATTTGCCCGACATTAACATCATACAATGCAAACAAGCTTTGCCAAATGTGGATAAGCTGACCTTGGCCAATAGCTGCCAGCATTTGTTTATCAATTAATGTTCGACCACAGGGTTTTAATAGTTGCTCTCGCCCTGCTGCAACAGCACCACTTGATACTATAACAACTTGATGACCTTGCATTTTAAGCTCACAACACTGACGTACCAGCTCTACCATGTGTGCTTTATCAAGTTTATCCGTGCCGCCTGTAAGAACGCTAGTTCCCAGCTTTACCACTATTACCTGTGCCCTGTTCATCTGTTTACTATTAAAAGTTTTGATAATTTACTTATACCAGTTATCGCTTTTTGAACAAGTTAAAAATATTCATGCTAGGATCGCTTTTTTAGTGCTTTTAAAAGCGGTGACTATGCCTGCGAGTTTGTGTTTAATTATTGCTACCTTTTTATGGGGTAGTTCGTTTATAGCCTTAAAATATGCCATTGCTATTTATGATCCTGCGCTAGTAATTTTTTTACGTATGTTAACTACTTTAGTCATGGCACTATGTTTATGGCGTTATGTGATTCGCTTTGAATATCATGAAGGTGATTGGAAATATTTAATTGCCATGTCGCTGGCGGAACCTTGCTTGTACTTTTTATTTGAAGGTCACGCTATGGAATATACTTCCGCCTCTCAAGCAGGAGTTATTGTTTCGTGCTTACCGATTATAGTGGCATTTTTAGCGTTTTTTATGCTTAAAGAATACATCAGTAAAGCCATTATAATTGGCTTTACATTTTGCATTGGCGGCAGTATTTTACTGACCTTGCTTTCACCTAATTCAGAGCAAGCACCCAACCCATTACTGGGTAATTTTTTAGAGTTAATGGCTATGATTTGCGCGGCATTTTATACCGTGTCAGTTAAACATTTAGTAGCGCGTTATTCACCACTGACACTGATTGCTTTGCAAGGCATTAGTGGTAGTTTATTCTTTGCCCCATTTTTATTATTTATTGATTTACCGAGTGAAAACCAACATGACTTAACGGCACTGTTAAGTATTTTATATTTAGGTTCGTGTGTCACCTTAGGTGGCTATGGCTTATATAACTATGCAATTAGCAAAGTATCAGTGCTTACAGCGGCGGCTTATTCTAATTTAATCCCTATTTTCACTTTGATTTTGTCTGCTATTATTTTAGGCGAAGTGCTCAACTTTGGCCAATGGCTAAGCATTGGCGTGGTATTTATTGGCGTAATGATAAGCCAGCGCCATCAAGAATTAGTAGTTGATGTTAATGATGACGATGAGGCTAAAGATGAAGATATTTTATCTGCCGATACTAACAACCTAAATTCAGTGCCCGCAGCCAAAGAGTCAAACGGGTAACACGTTAATAAATAAAGCCCGCTTTGATTTAAAAAATCATTGTGGGATTGATGTATTACTTCAATCCCACGCACCTTGTACGTATCAGTTTGGCCGTTTTGAGTCTGCAGCTTAAATTGCTCGCCTACTTTTACATGTTGTAAAAATGCAAAATGAGTGTCGTTATGACCAGCAATAAGCGCCCCTTTATTTGAGCCAAGCTTACCACTTTGTAAAAAGTGGCTTGGCGCAAACGCAAGATTACGACCGCTCGCACCAGCTAATACCGAAAGCTCTTTATTACGGCCAGGCCAGCTAAGTTTGGCTGTCACGTAGCTGTCAGCATAAAACCAAGGTTTAATATGCTCATTTGGTGCGCTGAGTGCTTGTTGCCAAGCATCATCAATTAAATACTGAGCAAGCCAAGCTTTAGCCTGCATATAGCCACCATGGCCAAACAAGCCAAGCCCTACCACTAACAACATAACCGTTAGCCACTTAATCATTTTTTACCTGCTTAAACTTAATCAACAATCCAGCCATAATAAGCAACATAAGCCCAAGTAAAATTTGCAGTCGGCTTTGCCCATCTGTTTGCGGTAAACGCATAGCCATACCTTGTGGCAGCTCATTTTGTACTTGTACGTTTTGCTCAGCAAAGATATTTGTAGATGTTTGCTCAACCGCGATAAAGGCAGTAAATGGGCTGAGTAATTGATGCTCAAGAGCTAAACTTTCAACCTCAGGTTTAACGACTTGCTGATCATTATATAAAAGTAGTGACTTGATTTTTTGCCGCGCCCAAAGCCTTGCAATGCCTTTAGCTTGTTGACCTTGCTGCGTGTTTAACTCAATTTCCAGAGGCCCCTGCGCTGTTTGTCCCTGCAAGGTAATGCCTTGTTGGTCGTCAAGTTTAATAGCTACCATTATCGGCTCAGAAAAATATAAATCAGGCAGAGGCGAAGGCCAATATTCAAGCGCTTGATTATTACTATTAGCGTTAGTGCTGTTACTTTTATTAGCACTACTTTGTAAAGCAAGCTGAGTAATAGCCGGATGCGCTAACTTATCAAATAACTGCTGCATTTTTGGCTTTACCTCAACGCTACTGCCTATAAAAGTAAAGCTACCCCGCCCGACATCTGCGGCGCGGCGCATAAAATAACTGTTAGGCGCGCTACCAATGCCAATGGTAAATAGGCGGCTATCACCTAATTTAGCAGTTATATGTTTAAATAAGGCATCTTCGTTACTAACACTACCGTCAGTTAAAAATACTACTTGGCGTACAAAACCGGCATGTTCTTTACCATCAAGTACCGCATCAAGAGCGCCTTTAATTTCAGTGCCGCCATCAGCTTGTAAGTTATATACAAAACGTTTGGCGCGGCGTAAATTAAAATCGTTCGCCACCACGGGGTTATCACTCATTGGCGTTACTTGATTATCAAAACCAATTATATTAAAGCTGTCGTCACTATCGAGTAACGATAGTGCATAATGTAGCGCGCTTTTTGCTTGCTCCATTGACTGACCATGCATCGAGCCTGAAGTATCAACTACAAATACCATTTCGCGCGGTAGGCGCTGGGTTTGCGTATAATGATCGTCCGGTGGCATAAGCATTAGTAAACCGTAACGTTCACTATTGTCTAATTGTTCAGTAAAAAAAGCGGCTTGTGCTTGCTCTTTTTGTAGTGGCTTAAACTCCAATAAAAAATCACGATTGAACGCACTTTGTTCATTTAATGTTACTTTATATTGCCCAAAGGCAGGATTTTTAGTCACTATATGATGATGTCTAGACTGAATATCAACAAGCTCTAAACCAACATCAATATTTATTGTTAAGTTAAATTCAGGAGTTGATGGCTCATTATTTATTTGCGTATTATAAACTGGCGCTAACCAGCCACTTGGTGTAAAAGCACTGCTTTGATTAGCAATCGATTCATCTGAAGCCACTTCATTTCGTGAATGTTCACTTTCAAGTGCCTCAGTGACAGTGTCATTAATTTCGCCTTTTATAGCATGGTAACGCGGCGTTATAGTAGTTGGAAAACGTATAGAAAAAGTGCCACTGCGGTAATCAATCACCTCTTGATATTTAAGCTCAATAATAACCTCTTCACCAGGTGCAATATTTGCCACATTAGTGATAAACATATTAGCGCGTTGCTGCTTTACCAGCGCGGCTTGTTTACCATCTTGTTTGGCCTGTTCAAAACGCGCTTCAGCTTGTGCTTTTTTGTCTATTTCTCCTTTAATAATGCGCTCACCAATACGCAGTGTCATGGCATGTACCGCACTTTCATCTGGCAGCGGAAATACATAACGCGCATTCACCGCAAACGGGTTTTCATTGCGATAATGCTGAGTTACCACCACATGGTTGATAAGCCCTGTTACCGTCATATGCGCGTTATTTTTTAAAATAACCCCTGGTGATACTTTTGCACCAGCACTATCGTACATAGTCAACGCGGGTGATGGCGTCGCTTCACTAAAGCTGCTGTAGCTACCAGCAAATAAGCTAATTATGATAAAAAGACTTACCCGCATAAAGCTCTCGCCACGGGTAAATACTTTGCTTTGTTTATTCAACATAATAGGTCACTCCCTCGAAAAAATAGCTAACTAGTTACTCACGGTTTGGTTATAGGCAGGCTCAGTAGGGCGCGTAGTTAAAGTAACTCGACGGTCAAAAATGTTGTCTTCAAAGCTATCGCTATCAGCCACTGTTTGCTGCTCGCCAAATGCCGTCGCGGTTAAGCGGCTATCTGCAATACCTTGCTTAACTAAATAATTTTGTACCTTAGCGACTCGTTCTTCTGAAAGCACTAGATTGGCGAGTTCATCACCGCGCTGATCAGCAAAACCATTTAAGTCGAGCTGTAAGTGAGGCTGGCTTTGTAATAAATTAACCAGTTGATCTAATTGATTAGCAAAATGTGGGGCGATGTCACTTGATCCTGTTTTAAATTGAATCGTCATCGCCATTAAATTATTCATTTGTGCAAGAGTTAAGCGCTCGTTGTTATCTTCAAGTTTATTCAGCTGGCTACTCAATTGTGCGTTATGCGCTAAAACATGTTGATAGTCATCCGTTTTATCTTGCATAACCTCTAAAGCACGTTGCTGCTCGAGCATTTTACCTTCAGCGACTTCTTGCTCGCCAATCAAGCCACCCGTAAATGCGCCAATAAATGCACCAACTGGGCCACCAACAATACCGCCAATCACGGCGCCGGAGCTTAGGCCTATTACGGTTTCTTTTTGTGTTACGTATGTGTCAGCGTGCGCTAAGTTAGGCGCTGCGATAATAATGGCGATTGTAGCTGCGACGATAATTTTTCTCATGATGTGCTCCTTCAGCTTCGTTACTTAATAAGTTGGCAACTCGTTGGTTGTCGAGCGACCGAGTTGGTATAAAGCTATTAAAACAACTTCAAGTGGCAGCAAAAGGGAGCAAAAAAGGCAAACTGCTGAGCAATTGTGGCAAAAAAAAGGCAATTGCCTTCTACCCCATACTCAAGGGAAAAAATTAGGTATAGTACAAACAGAATAATTGAAGGGACAGTAAATGAAAAAAGTAGCCATTGTTGAAGATGAAACCGCGATTCGCGAAAACTATATGGAAATGCTCAGCGCTCAGGGGTATAGCGTTAGTGGCTTTAGCAATCGGCAAAGCGCCGAGCACGCCTTTAATGATGCTCTCCCCGATTTGGCTATTGTTGATATTGGTCTAGATCATGAAATTGATGGCGGATTCTTGCTATGTCAAACTCTGCGCTCACTTTCTAAGACTCTACCGATCATATTTTTAACCGCTCGCGATAGCGAAATAGATACCGTTTGTGGCTTAAGAATGGGCGCTGACGATTACCTGACTAAAGATATCAGCATGGCGCATTTAGCAGCGCGTATTGGCGCACTTTTTCGTCGCATGGAAGCACTTGAGCAGCCCGCAGATGAAAACGAATTAATAAACCGTGGTCCCCTCACTCTAAATACTCAGCGCATGCAAGTATTTTGGCAGCAACAGTTGGTTGATTTAACCGTGACGGAGTTTTGGATGCTATATTCGCTCGCTCAGCGCCCCGGGCATGTTAAAAGCCGTAATGAACTAATGAGCGATGCCAAGATTTATGTTGATGATTCAACGATTACCTCTCACGTAAAACGTATCCGCAAAAAGTTTATCGCCCTTGATAGCAGTTTTGATTGCATCGATACCGTATACGGTATGGGCTATCGCTGGGAGTAAGTGTAATGATACGTTTTGGTTTGCGTAGTAAGTTTATACTACTGTCGTGTTTTTTGTTTTTATTACCTTGGTTAGGTTACGAATACGTATGGGAAATGGAAAAGTTTTTACGTAAAGGGCAAGAAAAAACTCTTGTGGGTACTACCCGCGCGCTCGCTACCGCGCTACACGAACGCCCTGCTTTATTTGACTCACAAACTAACTTTTTAGACCAAGTTATAAAGGGCCGAGATCTATACGCCTATAATCTAAGTAACCCAATTCAACTCGATGGTAAATTGTCTGACTGGCAGCCCTATCAGTCACTTTTTTGGCATTACGATGAGCGTTATTTACAAGGTACTAAAACAAACCACCAAGCTAGTGATTTATCGTTTGAACACATGGTAGGAAAATACGATAACTACTTATATGCGGTTTTTAAGGTAATGGACAATTCATTAATTTACCGAGCTAAAAACACCTTAAGTATTACCCGCAACGACCACTTACAAATCATGCTAAAAACCCCCGAAGGGGACTTTCAAAACTATATTGTTTCGCCGCGAAAAGATGGCTGGATAAATGCGTTTGATGCAAAAACCCGTACACCAATGACAAAAATACAAGGCTATTTTACAAGCACAGCAACGGGCTATAATATAGAGCTGCGCTTTCCTTTAAGCATGCTTGGCAATAAGCTCGGCTTTGCGATTGAAGATTGGGATGAAGGGAAGATTGAGTCACAAATAATGTCTACCTCAAACCTACAAAACCCCAATGATATTGGTTCGGTACTGGTTCCTTCACCAGAAATAAATCGCATATTAAAAGGTATGGGTCACAGCGGTAGCCGCATTTGGGTGCTTGATAAGCATCACAGAGTATTAGCCCAATCGGGCTCTATTCATCATGCTGATGGCGTATGGGCGGATGGACTAAACGAAGAACCAGCAACAACATGGTGGCAACGCTTTGAAAAAAATTACTTACATCCGCTTTATTATAAAGTACTAACTCGCCCTGAGAACGAATTTTTAGATACTTTGCATGATGTTGCTGCTATGCAAGGCACGCATATTGGTAAAGCGCTAAGTGGCGCGCCCGCTTCATCCTGGCGCCTAACCCCAGATAATAAAGCGGTTATCTTATCGGCCGCTTACCCTATTTGGATCCAGGATAAAGTAATTGGCGCAGTCGTAGCCGAAGAAACCACCAATGGCGTGCGTACTTTGCGTAATAAATCTCTTGAGAAACTATTCAATGTAATTTTAGCAGTGATGCTCATTGGCACCGTAACTTTGTTTTTCTTCGCAACTCGAATTTCTAGCCGCATTCGCCGTCTAAGAGATACCGCCGAGCAGGCCATTGATGCCCAAGGCCGTATAACTGGGAGTATAAACTACGCAGATTCAAACGACGAAATCGGCGACTTAGCTCGTAGCTTTGCCAATATTGTGAGTCGTCTCGGGGGTTATACTAGTTATTTAGAAACCATGTCATCGCGACTCTCTCACGAACTTAGAACCCCAGTCGCTGTAGTACGTAGCTCGCTTGAAAACCTACAGATGCAGCCACAATCTGAGCTTAGCCAAAAATACCTTGACCGTGCTAGTGAAGGAGTTGATCGTTTAGGTAAAATTATTACCACCATGAGTGAAGCCACTCGCCTAGAACAAAGTATTCTCAGCGCAGAGCCAGAGCCCTTTGACTTACAAGAGGTAGTAAACGGTTGTATGCAAGGGTATCAACTCACCTACCCAAACCAAACTTTTGAACTCGATATTTGCCAAACGTCATTACCTATGCAGGGAGCGCCTGAGTTCATTGCTCAGCTTTTAGATAAATTAATCAATAACGCATTAGAGTTCAGTCAAGCCAACAGCGCTATTCGTATAACACTTAAAGCAGAGCAACAGGCCGTTCTTAGTGTTAGCAACCAGGGCCCACTACTGCCTGACGGTTTAACTGAACATATTTTTGATTCAATGGTCTCAGTACGTAGCCAACAATTACAGCAGCAGCCTCATTTGGGGTTAGGCTTATATATTGTCCGTTTAGTATGCGACTATCATAAAGGCAGTGTTATAGCGGAAAATAACAAAAGTGAGGATGGAGTAATATTTACGGTAAAACTTCCCTCTTTTCATACTAAGTAACATTTCTACATATTTGTATGGTTAATGCTCACTTAAAATTCAGGTTGGCAAGTATAAGCTATCTAATACTTAATGCAGGAAGCCTTAGAGCGTGAGGAAATCGACTTTATATTCGATTTATATAGGCACAAGCAAATCAGTGATAGTCAGGTTAAACGAAGAACATGTAATGAAAGCAGAAAATCAGGCTACGCGAAGCTTAAAGCAAGCCAAAGATCCAAGTTATTTGACCTGATACTGCATAGTTCATTACAATAGTTCACCTTTCAAAAGTGATGCTTATCGATGAACAGTCACAATGCAAAAAAAGAGCTAATCTTACTGCCTATCCTGTTGGTGGTTATTTTACTTTGCGTCGCCGGCCATTTTTTACTACAAGCCAGCTTTCAAGACAACGACATAATAGAATACATGCTCGCAGCGCTACCTTTTGTGATGTTTGGGTTCGTGATTGTTGCCTTTAAAATAGCAACTAATAGTGAAGAAAAAGAAAAGTAGCAACTCTCCTTCTATTATCACACTCATTGTTGATACTTCGTTTCTGCCGTAATGACTCTTTCTAAATAGCACTGTTTTAC
>NZ_JBQSVO010000115.1:0-11621 GCF_052376275.1 Pseudoalteromonas sp. AOP7-A1-14
ATATTTTTTCGTGGCAAAAAAAATAGTGATCGTAAATAAAAAAATGGTTACCAAATAGGTAACCATTTAAAACAAGGGAGTGTGTAAACTTTTATTAGAAGCAGTAGCTTACGTGTATTAGCTCATTGCATCATTGTACTGCTCAGCTAAACTGTCTTTTTGCCCTTCGGTTAAGGCTTTACCTGCTAACTGAAATACTTCTCGTTCTTCCTCTTCAAGGTGATGATGCACAATGTGGTGTAGCTTTTTAGCGGTAGTTAACCACGCTGGTGAACTCTTATCTGTTTCTTCAAGTTGCTCAATTAGCTCATCAATATCGTGGTGCTCAGCAATACTGTGACGTGCTTTCTCATGAGTTAAGTCATCAAACATCAATGGATTATAAAAAAATCGTTCTTCAAATTTAGCATGTTCAGTCAATTCGTTTTTTAAATCGTTCATTAGCGATTGACGGTTTTTAGTATCACCATGGGTTTCGATTAGTGCATTCACTAAGGTACGTTGTTTATCGTGATCTTGACGTAAAGCTTCAAAAATATTCATGGCTATTCCTTACATTGCTAATTACTTTTCTTGTTGGTTGTAAAGCAATTACCAAACCATATTTTAATGATCTGATTTTATTGGCTTTTTTTATTTACTTATTAAGGTAGTCAATCGTTAATTGTAAATGTTACAGACTAGACGGGTAATAAAATAAGTAATATTAAAGTATAAAGTGATAAGAGCTAAGCTTACCTTCATACTTCTATGTTGTGGTGTTTGGGCAATCGAAACGTTGAATGCTTAAAAATTGGTCTTATTAATTGAAAGTGAAAACTTATCACCAACTATGTTCAGTGAGTTGAGTATAAGCTAATAGTCCCTAAAGAAGTGCTATTTATTAGCGAACTTTGATGGTTGTTAGTTTGCCGAAATGGTCAATTTTAAACGTTGCGTGTATTTTTGACCGTTGATGAAGTCGCTAACCCCTAAGCTGTAATAGTATTGTGCGGTTGCAGCTTAGAGATTAATGCGACTTTATTTGGGGAATACACTAAACGTATACTTTTGACTTTTATGTATCAATAAAGCTTTATTGATTGAGAAGAATGAACACGTGGATAGTTTTTATCATGGAAGCGGATAAACAGGGTTTTATTGACCGTTAATGACTTTAACGCAAACCTAAATAAAGAACCTGAATTACAGAGTATCTATAACGATAATTAGTAGCCTGATTATTTTAAAAGTTCTTGGGACTCCCATCTTATAAGTTATTTATGACTTAATTAAGATTTAAACATCTAAAATTATTCGTTCAATAAACGAATCTCAATATTTAGCTTTAATCTGTGCTAAAAATGTTTTTGGAATTGTAACCAGTTGCTTCACAAGATTTTTTTAGGAGGTAGGGCTACGTTAGCAAATATTAAGCCTGCCACTAACGACATAAAAATTAGAAAAGTTTGCTGCCCTATATGATCAGCTGACACAAAATTCTGACCTTCAATAAAGGAGTTAAGTCCGATATAGGTTTTACTGCCAGGTACCAGCACAATTAGACCTTGCATAGCCACAATAGATGCAGGAGCGTTTGCAACTCGGTTAAATAAGTTACTAAATACTCCGACTGCAAAAGCACCCACAAACGTACCTAATGTATAGTCTAAGTACATAGCAGATCCAATGCTACTTCCGTACGCTATAAATCCAGAGGCAATAGACCAAAGGCTGTGCTTTAACTTTGTTCTAAATATTACAATCAAGCTGCTACATAACATTAATATAGCCAGCCAAGGAGTCCAAGGTGGGAGCGGTTCAGGCTGTATGAAATCTGTTTGGCCAAAAAGGGCAAAACCAATTGATATACCAATAAATGCACCAAAATACAATTTGAACAATTGCATAAATGAGTCCATAACCCGCGCTGTGCCAGAAACTAAATGCCGTGCGGCAAGTTCAGCTAAACCAAGCGCCAGCGCAAGCCCTGGAATAAATACAATAATGGCTGAGAGCACAACTAAGCGGATATTTATGTGGGCATCTAAATGAACACTTATCGCGCATGCTAACATAGCAGAAACAATTGCGACTAATGGCTCTAACATGTGAGCGACACGCTTAGAGCGTGATGACCAAAGTACAAATAAATAGACCACAGTCGTTAATAATGAAGACCAAAGTACATCATTCCAACTAGTCCCCATCAGCATTGCAAATGCACCGCCTGTAGTGGCAAACGCAAAGCCGGTCACCCACTTATTATAGGGGTTAGGTGCATCATAAATAATGTCTAATTGCACATCGACTTCTTGAACACTTAGTTCATCATTAAGCATACGGTTAACTAAGTCGTCAGTATCAGCTAATGAACCCAAGTTATGATCACCAGGATCAACACGCGCAACATGGGTATACTCGTCTTCATGCCCGTCGGTCCAGATCACAAAAGTAACAGAGGTAGGTGACATTACAAAAGACGACTTTAAGCCTAAGTAAGTCGCAACTTCCATTAAATGCGCTTCTAACCGATACGCAGGAGTCCCGTATTTGTGGAGCATTTTTCCAAGTTTAACGATAAATTTTCGTTTTTCAGTAAATGTTGCTGTTTTCAAATGTATATTGAGCCATAAATTAAATTATTCAGTTAAAAAATATAGGCGATATATCTAAATTCGCCTAGGTTTAATGGCGGCGATTTTATACACTAAATGACATCTGTCTAGCCTTTTTAAACTATTTTTTATTTATTTTTAGCTTCGATCCACTGTGCCATATATTGAGTGCTTCGCATTGTATGGTGCTTAAGCATTTGCCCTGTAAAATTAGCTTCTCTGTGGGTGCTCAAGGTATTGCTAATAGCATTAATTTTTTTTACTAAACCAGCTTCTAAAATGGTTTTATCGTATAAAGAGGTAAGTATCGCTTTCCCCTTAGTTTGTGCATTATTAAATTGCAATTCATTTTGATAAAGCGCAAGCGCAGCATCGGCAAATTGTTGTGCGTCGTTTTCAATACTGCCAGGCCAAGGTAAATCATGGTGCATACCCTCGCTGCCAATATTAGTGGTGACACTGGGGGTTTGCATTATCATCGCTTCGAGCAACTTACCTTTAATACCTGCGCCAAAGCGCAGTGGTGATAAGCACACTCGAGCACTTTGCATTACTGTAAAAGCATTCTCGGCCCAGCCTTTAATTAAAAAACCTGTTTTAGGATTATTAAGTGCGGTCGCTTTGGGCGGCGGATATGAGCCATAAATATGCAGTTCAGCAGTGGGTAATTGCTTACGTATAAGTGGCCAAATTTTTTGCAAATACAGCACTGCATCCCAGTTTGGAGCATGGCGGAAATTACCAATAGTCATAAAGTGTTGGCGTTGCTCAAATGACTTTGTGCTGCTTGGGAGGGATTTTAAATCGACCATAAAAGGTAGGTGATGTAATAAACGGCTATCAACCTTAAATACATCACTAAGTAATTGCATTTCATAACTTGAGATAATTAAACTTAAATCGCAGCGTAAAATGGCGGCAATTTCGCGTTTGGCTATATCAGAGTGTAAGTCGCTGTGGTTGAATTCTCTACCTGCTTTATGAGCTTCGTGGCGTGCGTTACGCAGGCATTGTAAATCTTCGGTATCGAGTATTTTAAGCGCTTGAGGGCAGTGTTTATCAACACGCCAACCAAATTGCTCTTCCATCATAAAGCGATCAAACATAACGATGTCTGGTGCATATTGGCTAACATATTCATCAAAGCTTGCACAATTTAGGGCAATAGTAGCGCTACTGATATCGTGTTCATCAAGGTTGACCATATGCTCAGTTTTTTGTGCAGGGCTGGCAAATTCTACGTTCCATCCTTGATGTTTAAAGCTGGTTAATAGCGACATCATATGTGTGCCCGCAGCAGATGAGTTAGGTTCTGGCCACACGTAGCCAATTACCAAGACTTTTTTCATTGACTGGAATCTCTAATTTGTAAGGTGACATCAACCAAAGTGCGTACAGCAGGGGTTGAATATGATAGCAGTTCATTGAGTGCTTGGCAGGTGCGTTTACCAATTTCATCAGCGCTGATATTGACAGAGCTCAGCGAAGGCAACATTAAACGCGAGTCTTCTAAGTCATCAAAGCCAACCACTTTTATATCTTTTCCGGGTGTTAAGCCATGTTGTCGAATAGCTTCAATGGCGCCATACGCAATAACATCATTAAAGCAAATAATAGCTTTAATGTTGGGTGCTTGAGAGTACAATTTGGTAAATGCCTCGCGACCGCCTTGGCGATTAGGAAAGGCACTTATTATCGGTTTTTCGTCCTTTATAGCAAACTGCGCAAGGGCTGACTTAAAGCCACTTAAGCGCTCATGATAGTCTGAAATGTCGCTATTCCCTCCTATAAATGCGATATCGGTAACGCCTTGTGCTAAAATATGACTTGCAGCAAGGTGAGTGCCTTTTTTGTTGTCGGGTAAAATAGTGGGGGCGCTGCAAAAGGGCACTTCGCGCATAATGTTAATGACGGGAAAGCCACTATTTATTAATTCATCAACCCATACCTGCTCGGTACCTGGAGCGGGGCACATAATAAACGCAGCTACGTTATATTCTTTCAGTGTTTTAACTACTTGGTTTTGCCTGTCAACACTTTCACCTGTATTAACTAGCATTGGTAGCATGCCGAGTGAATATATATGGTTTTCAAGGCCCACCGCTAATTGCGCCGAATAGGGATTGGTTAAATCGTTTATCACTAAAGCCACAAGGTTTGAACGCCGGCTTCTAAGTGCAGCTGCATCACGGTTATAGACATAACCGAGCTTATTTATAGCCAGCAGCACTTTTTGTTTGCTCTTATCACTAACTTTATCACTTTGGGTAAGCACCAGTGATACTGTTGATTTTGATACTTGTGCTTCTTTGGCAACATCAAAAATAGTGATCGTTTGCGCTTTATTTTTCATTATTTGCAGGCAGTTGAATAACATTGATAAATAGTTATTTAGTTTAACCTAAGTGGTGTGCTTATCAAACTATCGCAGACACTTTATGGATGTACCTAAAAATGTTTGACTTACCTGATAGGCTCAAGCCCTTTTGCAACACAAAACCCTTCACCTTAATTAAGCTTAGATAAAAAGTTCGTTTAGTTGATGCTGCCGTACGAAGCTCAAGTATTGGGCTCGTAAAATTTACTCTAATCAACTAGTATCGTCTATATGTACATGTTTGTTGTTTATTTGTTGCTATTTTGTTGTGCATTCTTGCTTTACTATGTGAGAGTAACGAGTGTATTACTAGGTTTTATTTAGGAGTGGTTAATGGATTTATTAAAAGTAAGACCGTCGATGGCTATTATAAGTTTATTTATAATTAGTGGGTGTAGCGAACAAGATAAAGCGCTTGATGTTGGGGCCTCAGTATCAAACGAAGGTATCGATATCTCTATGTTTGCTAAAAATGCGTTTACTAAAAAACCTAAAGTAGTGGAATGCGAGACTGCACAAGGAACTGTAACTACGTGTTATGAATTAGTTAGTTCTGGTGCACCAGGAGGGCGAGAGCCGGGCCCATTTTGCCCAAGAACAATAACAGATGGCGCGGATGAAGCGGGTGCTTGGTTTAATAAAGATGGCTCTGGAGAGCTCGTGGATCTTACCGGTAATTTTATTTTAAAGTTAAGTGAATATTACGGTGATGAGAAATGGGTATTGTATGACGCTAAAACCAATGAAGTTCGTTACACTGCAACATTAGAGTCTTGTTCTGGCGCTGCACGTCCTGATGTTGAAGAGCAATACAAACAAAACTGCATAGAATGCGAGCTGGCGTATCTTGATGACGACTTCTCTCTTACTTATTTGATCCCAACGACACCTATTCCAGCTGAAATAACAGGTAGGGTACGTACAGTCGGTATTGCGTTAGATGGCACTGAATTATCAGGTCCCGCTCCTGTCGATGCTATTTTAGGTAGTTACACAATTGCTGCTTTTGATGATTGCGGTGGGCATATTAATTTACATCAGGGTTATCATTACCACGCAACGACAGGTTGTACCGACGCTCCTATAGCCAAAGATGGCCATGCAGCATTAATAGGTTATGCCTCTGATGGCTATGGCATTTATGCAATGAAAGATGCGCAAGGAAAAGAAGAGTCTTTGGATGAATGCCGTGGTAATACTGACGAAACACGGGGTTATCATTACCATGCAGCAAGCCCAAGTGAAAATTTATTTATAGGGTGTATGCATGGTGAAACAGTTCAGCCAGTGGGAGGTCCGCCTCCTATGGAGCCTAATGGTCCAGCACCAGAGCACGCTAAACCAGTGGAGCATTAAGGTGTGGAGATGAAATTAAATATAAGTATTGCAATGGTTGCGTGTCTTGCTAGTACAGCATTATTTATGACAGGTTTTAGTTATGCACACTCAAACTCTTTGAACGAAGTTGCAGTAAAAGCATGTCATGAAAAAGTAAAGTCACAATCGTGTAGTTATGATGGTGGTCATAACGACTTATATATTGGTAGTTGCCAATATATGGCGGATGATTTGCTATGTGTAAGAAACCAACCTATTAAAAAAATTGATTCAACTAAAAAAACCGATCATCAACATATAGAAAAAATTAGCGTTGAGGAAAAATCAACTCAGTTATAATTTTTAAACTTATAAAACCCATTAAAGTCTTAGCTAACGAGCAGAGGTTGTCGTTTGTTTAATGTAATTGATGACTTTAATCACGAAGGCTGACAGTTGATGCAGATTTATCTCTAGTTGAGCGTATAATACGTGTCTTAAATCAAATAATAGAAGTGTGGTAAACCTAAATCCAACAGATGTGATAATAGACCTGAATATATTAGTTATAAACTAGCAGGTTGGATAGTCGAGAATGATATTGAATTACGGTTTATTCAACCTAGTAATCCACAGAAAAACGCGTATACAGAGTGCTTTAATCGATACGATTGGTGAATCATTGTATCTATTTTATATTAGGTAGTTACAAGAGAGTCACATATTAAAGAACCCATGGTTGAGCGCACTACAAATACTTATCAAGCTGCCTGCCATAGTGCAGCAAGTATGTTTAATTGTGCAATATCAACATTTAGAGTAAGTAAACACCGTTATTTTTGGCTGGACGATATTTTGGATTGTATTGAGCAAGCACAGTGCAATTATAAGGTAAACCGTGTACTTGAGCTATTGGCAATGAACTGTAAGCGGCAATCTATTGAAGAAAAATGTGAAAATTAATCGATTTAAGGTAGGAGTAAAGCGTTCACTAAACTATGAATAAGAAGTAGGTTCCCTTCAACAGTACAGATCGGTAAGTTTTTTATAGCCCAAAATCATTGAATGTAAAAAATTTATCTATAAGACTATCAATGTTATAAATATGCCACTATTTTAGATTGAGTTATTTTATGCCTGATTTAGCTATATTAGCTGTATTTATTCCGACCTTTTTCTTTGTTTCAATCACCCCTGGTATGTGTATGACACTTGCGATGACGTTGGGTATGACTGTAGGCGTTCGTCGAGCGCTGTGGATGATGGTCGGAGAGGTTATTGGTGTTGCACTAGTTGCCGTTGCTGCGGTTATTGGTGTTGCGAGCGTTATGCTTAATTACCCAAGCTTGTTTTCATTACTAAAGTGGCTAGGTGGGGCCTATTTAATTTATTTAGGAGTAACAATGTGGCGTGCAAAAGGGAATATAAACGCTAATGCGAGCCAACCACAAGATGTTAGCCGCAGCCATTTATTTAGCCAAGGATTTATTACTGCAATTGCAAATCCAAAAGGTTGGGCGTTCATGATTTCTTTACTCCCGCCTTTTATTGATGTGCAGTATAGCGTAGCTCCGCAATTGGCTATTTTAGTCATGATAATCATGCTCAGTGAATTTATTTGTATGATGATTTACGCCACTGGCGGTAAAAGCTTACGGGTATTTTTAGCTAAAAGTGATAATGTAAAATGGTTAAATCGAACTGCGGGTGTTTTGATGATGCTGGTGGGAGTATGGCTTGCATTTGGCTGAATTAATGAAGAAATCATGCTAAAACATTAGGTATGACTGATCGTCGACTTGGTTTAAGTAGCTCACTCCATTTAGTTGAGCTACTGTGACTTGATTTAAGCTTTAGTTGGTAGAGTACGTTATACCTTTTGCTTTCCCCTTGGGGACATTGAGCTGCCAACCGAGGCGACTATCACTAACAAAATGGCGAACCACTGCCAAATACTTAATAATTCACCTAATATAGCCAAACCTGCCAGCGCTGCGACGGCAGGCTCTAAGCTCATCATAATACTAAAGCTTTGTGCGGGCATATTACGCAGCGATACCATTTCTAATGTATAAGGTAGAGCGCTTGACATCGCGGCCACCAAAATACCTAGCGGTAATACCTCCCAGCTAAGCAGCGCCATCCCTTGATGAAAAGCACCATACGGAACCAAAACGAGGGCTGCAACACTCATACCTAGCGCCACAGTCATGCCCCCAGAGCCTTGATTACCGGTTTTTTTACCAAATAAAATATAACCCGCCCAGCAAGCACCCGCAGCAAGCGCCAGTACTACGCCTATGGGGTCTAAACTATCTTGGCCTGACATATTAGGTAGCAATAAGATAATTCCGGCTATAGCACAGCCAACCCAAAATAAGTCACGTTTGCGTCGTGATGATAGTAACGCCACGGCTAAGGGCCCTGTAAATTCAAGGGCCACACCTACGCCTAACGGAATACGTTCAATGGCGTAATAAAAAAGGATATTCATGCCACCTAAGCTTAAGCCATATATGATTACTGGCAAACGCTGACCAAGACCTGGAAAGTCACGCCATGGTTTAAATACAAGGCATAAAATAACGGCAGAAAATCCAAGTCGCAAGGCTGTTGTGCCTTCAGGGCCGATAAGTGGAAACAATTGCTTTGCAATAGAGGCACCCGATTGTATGGTGACCATAGCCATGAGTACGCAGACTAGTGCAATAATAAAAGGCGGAATAACACGAGACATAGTTTTAAAAAGAATGAAAAAGATGACGATGGGCAGAGTGTACAGGCTAAAATAATAATTTAATATATTTGCGATAAGTGACACTGTAAAAGGTTGTACCTATAAGGCTCTGTTTTTAAACCGAGACCACCTCACCGTGATGCTTTCATTTTGAGGTGGCCTTAGTTTTAAGACTAATTGATTAACTCTAACTTTTTCGTATCAACAATCACTTTGTTTTTAGTGGACTTTTGCTTCAAATTCTTCGACATTAGGGCAAATATAACCGCAAATAGGGTCGCTGTAATATCAACCATATAGCCTTCATAATAAGGTAGTAGCGCAACGTTATTTATACCTTGAACAATGCTTGAGATAGGTAAACATGCCGTGATCAAGGCTAAGCCTGTAAGAATGCTATAACTCGCTCTATTTGTGCCTAGTTTAAAGGTGTAAGCAAGGGTGATAAAAAATACCAAATAATAGCAAAGCATATAATGGTTATTAATATTACCAGCTAATAAGTGTGACCATTTTGCTAATAATAACACTGCCGCAACGGCTAATATAGAACCTAAACACACTCCGATGGTCAACCTTGCCATCATCTGAGTACTGGTTTTACTCGCGTCCTTTTTCATACGTTTGTCTAGCCACAATAAATTACCGGAGTAAAAAAGGAATGCACCAAACAGGCCCATAATAAAGTAGCCCCAACGACCCCATTCACCTCCATATGTACCAAAATGCAACGAGAATAGGCTTGCTACAAAATTACCATAAAAGCTGTCTTCGCCTTGTGGGTATGTCGAGCCACTTATTTCTAGAGTATATGGATTCATAAACAAATAATCTGTGTCTGGTCCACGAACGACTGCAGAATCGTTACTCATTTTAAAGACTGCTGAAGGCGTTACTGTGTTTAGTCGACTGTAGCTAATATGAACGGGTTCATAGCCGGAGGCATAATTCTTAGCAGCAATGATTTGTGTATCAATACTTTTAATATCACTAATATTATAAGCGTGTGCAGCAGGCGGGGTGCGTTCAAACAGAGGTTTATCGCCATAGAACTGCGCTAATCCATCGCAAATTAAATCATGAAACGCAAATACCACAACGGTGAGTGCAATGATTAAATGAAAGGGCAAGCTGGCAATACCGACTAGGTTATGGCTGTCTAGCCAAAAACGGCTGGGCCCTTTTTCTTTACGTAATGCAAAAAAGGTTTTCGTTAAAGTCGGCAGTAAAATAATGACACCTGAAACAAGGGCTAAAAAATAGAGTCCTGCCGCTATACCTAAAATATAGACTCCTGACTGATCATGGCCAATTTCACCGATAAACCCTGCTGTGCGATGCAAGTAATCAATTAAATCGGCAAGTTTATGCTCTGCCTGGTCGGTAGTTATTAATTGGCCTTGCTGATCTAAATGAGCCGTTTGTATTTGGTTATCTAAATGCATGCCCCTTGCTTGGCCTTTTGTATACCAAGATAAAGGAGCGTCATGAGTGAGCAAATCCAGCTCAAATCCAGCATTCATCTGTTCGGGGTATTGTTCAACCGCTTTATCTATCAAGCTTTGGTAGTTTGCTGTGATAGGGGTTGTAACAGGTGCTTTGGTCGGCTCTGACCATTGCTGAATTTCATGCTTAAACATTGTTAGGCTGCCGGCATAAAACCCGATAAATAAAACCAAACCAGCAATAATACCTGTCCACGTATGCAGCCCTTGATAGGTACGTAAAATATCTGCTCTAACTTTCATAGCCCGCCCCGAAAAATATAAAACAAGCTATATAAAACAATGTTTAAGCTGCCTAATACGGCCCAAGCTTGCTTACTTGAATTAAATAAATAAGTAAAACTAAATATTGTTAACCACAAAAGTGGGATCATCCACATGTTAAATTGTACTTTATCTCTGGCATCTATCCCGCCTGCCCCATACCAAGCAAATAAAGCCATTAATATAAACGCCAAAGCTAAACCTAAAAAGCCACCGGCAAGTGATTTACCTAACCAGGTTGGTTGAATTTTTTTCCGTGTTTGAGCTGTCATTACCTTTCCTTATTTGACTTTATTAGGCTAGTAAACGGGATTATCATCAGCGCAAGCATTAGTATAAACCCACTGAAAAATATGGCTGCAGACGTAGTGAGCTCGTTAAATGACAAAATCACTGCCATTAATAAAAGAATAAAAGCAGGTTTCCTCCAACGCTTAGAAATAGGTGTCCTTAAAAGTTTTTGATGTCGATTACTACAATAAAGTAACGCACTTGCTAACAGTAGAGTGAGGATGACGGTAAGTAGAAACATAAGAGTAATTAGTTGTTATTAGTTATGCTATTCTAAATGATAAGTAAACTCAATTGCAATAAGTGAATTCATGTGCTACTTTTTTCGCGCAATTTAACACTGTTTCAACTATATCAATAAAGGAAATAACATTGTCTGGCCTATTCAAACTCAAAAAACTTTCATTACTTATCTCGAGCTCTTTTTTATTGTTTCAGGGCCATGCCTTTGCGGATGACGACGAAACAAACCGTAAGTCAATGGATACCATAATCGTAACCGGTGAGAAAGTAGATAAAACACTTAAAGATAC
>NZ_JBQSVO010000116.1:0-11491 GCF_052376275.1 Pseudoalteromonas sp. AOP7-A1-14
GTGCGTGGTTATAAGTCATATTTGGTATGGGCGCAGGTTGAACCTAATGGGTGACCCTCCGCCTGACCCTTGAACAACTAATGACTAATTTAATGGCTAAAGAGCAAGGCGCATAACACGGCTTGCTCTTTTTATCCGTCGGGTTCTTAGCCTAAATTTACGGCTAAGTATTTTATTTCATCGCCACTTATCTGTGGTAGAAAATAAATATCTTGGTATTTAAAATATTGTTGCTCGTTAACAGTAACCGCTTCAGCTTCGATAGGAAGTGTGTCGTAGGTTTGCCCAAGTTCATAATTGTTAGCATTCCCTACTTTTACAGCCTTATTAACTAACACTTCAGGAGCATCGACCACTCTGTATCCATTATTATCTGCCACATAGTAAACATTTTGATATGTGTAGTAAGTTGTATTATGGCGTTTAAAATTTGAGTAATGTTTTGGTAATGAGCGGATTCTTAACCCTCTGGGTGGCTTAACAACATGGTAGCCGCGTTTTGCTTTTCGATAATAAATGCCATTACTAAAGGTAAACGAAATACCATTAAACCTAATTGATGCACTGTTACGCGGTATGTTACTAAAGTAGCGTCCAGGCCTGTATGTAGTAACCACATTGTGGCGCCTATTTTTTAGGTAAGTGTATTTACGCTTGTCATGTTTGTAATGAGCAATTTTGCGCTTTCTATCTTTATGCTGTTCGCGTTTTTTATATGCACGCTTTATTTGTTTATTTTTTTTATGAGCTATACGATGTTTTTTGTCTTTACGACGCTCATCACGCTTATGCTCAATACGCTTTGCACGTTCTTTATTAACCTGCTTGTGCTCGTTTGGTGCTCCAAGCGCAGAGCCAGACACACAGCCAAGGGCCAGTAATACTGGTAGTAAATAAGTTAATCTCATAATATTGCCTCGTGTATGTTTTTACATAACTGGGTTCAATATTAGCGCTTTAAACTGAATGGTAACTGACATGTAACGGCTTATAGCTTTATGTTTACAACTTTTTACTGGTATTTACTGTTCTTGACATAACCCAACGTTTTCTTACATTTTATGTGTAGGGTTATGGTTTTTTCAGCAACCTATTATTTTAATATTAGGTGCTTCGCCTTCATTATTTGAGCTAACCGCACTTTATTAGTTGCTGTGGTTATTAAGTTGCTGGATTGGCGCTTTGCTTTATATTGGCTACATTATTTGCCGCGCGCATAACGAAACCTTATTACCTAGGTGGGTAATGGTGCTAACCAGTGTGTTAAATATAGCCCTCGATCCGCTTTTTATGTTTACCATATAATATGGGGTTAGCGGGCGTTGCGTGGACAATATGTATTGCGTTTTTAACGGGTTTTATTGTTATATTTTATACGCTTATTAAACGAAAGCTAATTACCTTTGAGGATATAAAAAACCGTACAGAGCAAGCGGTGCAGACTATAGCTAAAATGATGGCGCCGGCTTTGCTTTCGCAATTTATTCCGCCTATTTTAGCCATGATAGTAACCGCACTTATTGCCGCTTATGGTGGTTTTGCTGTAGCGGCTTGGGGGCTTGCAAATCGAATTGAATATATACAATCATTTTAATTTTAGCGCTTACCATGGCCTTACCGCCCATTGTGGGTAATTTAAAAGGGCGTGTCGAGCTTAAGCAAATAATGAACGTTGTAAAACTTGCTTGCGGTTTTGTTATTGGCGTACAAATTTTATTATCGGTTATTATTTATGCCTTAGCCAACCCACTTGCACATGCATTAGGTGAAAACA
Source organism: Pseudoalteromonas sp. AOP7-A1-14 (assembly GCF_052376275.1). Taxonomy (NCBI): domain Bacteria; kingdom Pseudomonadati; phylum Pseudomonadota; class Gammaproteobacteria; order Alteromonadales; family Pseudoalteromonadaceae; genus Pseudoalteromonas; species Pseudoalteromonas sp. AOP7-A1-14. The sequence continues at coordinate 1,775 of NZ_JBQSVO010000116.1, forward strand.
ACGCCATTGTTTTAAACTTAATTGACTACTTTGCGTTTGTGCCGCTAAGTTACGCTGCGCTTGGCATGTGCATGATCACGGTGTCGGTATGTAATGCATTGGGGTTTCCGACTACGGCATTATTTATTTCAATATTACGGTTATTTTTATGCTATTTACCACTTCTTTGGCTAGGCTCGTATTTTTATGGCTTAACAGGGCTGTTTATTGGTATGGCGTGCGGCAATACCTTGGTGGGTTTTGTGGACTGGCAGCTATTTAAGCAGCAATATAACCGCTTAACTATGCAGTTTAGCGGGCATTCCATTGTTGTTTAATATTATCAAAATTATAAAAAAAGTTATTCCACTATAATTGCAATTATCAAAATAGTTGTATGCAATTTGGCGATAGTGAACAACACAGCGAATCACTTAAGTATTTTCATTATTCAAATGCAGATATTAAAAAGCCCAATTCAGGCCTTGATTTTATATCGCTAAGCTACTCACGCGCACTTTAGGTGAGTAGTTTACTACTTATAATATACGTAAAAACGCCACTAGATCGGCTTGTTCTTGCTTGGTTAAATTAAGTTTAATAAGCAAGTCGGTAGTTTTAGGGAAATGCGGGTCGTTTAGTTGGTTTTTTCGTGGCCTTGGTCTAGCCCCGCCATGGTTATACATACTCACGATGCCTGTTAAATCTTCAAATAAACCGTTATGCATCCATGGAAAACTTCTTGCTAAACCTAGTAATGAAGGAGTTCTAAATTGTCCTATATGATCAGGATTATTTGTGGCATCAAAGCGACCCTTATCTTCAAAGTGTCGGCCGTAGTAATGGAGTCCAGTGTTGTGAAATTTGTTATCACTTAGTAGGGGGCCATTATGGCATGTCATACATTTAGCTTTAGTTCTAAATAAATGTAGGCCGTTTAGTTCATTATCAGATAGTTGCATTACGGCCTTCTTCGGGCTGCTTTTTACACTTGAAATAAAAAGTTTAAAGCGAGTATTTGGAGCAGGTAGTGTTCGCTCAAACGCAACGAGTGCTTGCGCCATTTGCTTTATTGTAAGAGTATTGCTATTGAAGGCGTTTTGATTAAATGCTCGGTAACTCTTATCTTTATTTACTCTGGCTAAAGCTATTTTTGGATCTAGATCCATTTCAATAGGGTTTGCTATTGGCATAAGTGCTTGTTGTAGAGCGGTGCTTGCGCGCCCATCCCAAAAAAAACTTTGCCATTGATTAATACCAAAAATAGCAGGAGTATTACGCGTACCTGTTTGTTCATCAATCCCTACAGCAGTTCTGCGACCATCATGAAAGCCCTTATCGGGCTTATGACAGCTAGCGCAGCTAATGGTTTTATTGCGCGATAATTGCACATCGTGAAATAGTTTTTTTCCCAAATCAACTTGGCTTGGTGCAGAATTAATTTGTTCAACTGAAGATAAAGGCGATACGATTCGTCCATCACTAGTTTCAATTGGAGGCCATTTTGATTGCTCTTCACTATATACTTTTCGCAATACTTTAGTATCAAGCCCATGTGGTTGAGTAGTCAAAGTAATTGCAATACTTAAAATACGAATAAATTTAGTCATATTTGTAGCTTAGCCCTAACCAAAATACTCGACCAGGCTCAATACCTGATGCGCCCTCGGCAACTGTATACGTTCTCTTATTTAATAAATTGGAAATATCAGCTCGTAACTCTAAGCTTTGGGTATTAGTCAGTTTATGTTTGTATTTTAAACTTAGGTTTAGCATTGTTCTGGCGCGTATAGTCTGTTCCTGGTAAATATCAAATAGAGTGGAAACAACTGGGCAGCTAGCACAGACATCCTCTATATCAATACTTTCGCTTCCTCCTGTACTTACAGCTGTATCGTAGCTACCTGAATATGAGATATTTAATCCAGTGCTAAATGAATCGCCCCAATCTACGTTCCAGCCTAAGGCTGCTGTGATAGGTGCTCCGAAATTAGTTCGTATCTGAGATAGTTGACTTAATGTGACCAGTGATCCTTCATCTTTTGCATTAACATAGTAAACGAGTTCGTCGAGTGGGGTGTTATCTACGGTTGCATTATAATTGTCATTTGATATTTCGTTCTCGGCATACGACGTATTTGCCCATACAGAATGGGCACCAAATTGTGCGCTCCATGCTAGTGAAATACGTTCTGAACTTCCCGTTCCTTCATTGCTAATATCAATATAAGTGTACCCATCAAGATCGGTTTCGTCTGAAGTCGTGCGAGAAAACTGCTGATGTTTTTTTCGCTTTACGTATTTTAAAGAAATATTACCAATTGTCTCAAATGCGTGAGCGATACCCAGTGCAAATTCATCATCGTAAGGGGTATTCACGTCATTAAATCGATATTTAAAGCTGCCAGTGTAATTTGAATCTAACCAGTTTTGTAAGTAGCCACTTTCGATAGGCCTATATTGTAGATAAGAAAATTTTTGTTGTTCTTTAATTTTATAACTGATAGTAGCAGAGTCGTAATATCGGTTTAGGCCGCCACTGATAATGGTTTTTTGATTATCAAACACGTCGTACCCTACTGAAATTCGCGGTGCTACATCATGGTTTTGCAAAAAATCATCATAGCTGTAGCGCATGCTTAAATTTACATCAAGTTTACCGTACTTGATGTGGTCGGTAATGTAGAGTGCGTTGCGATTTAAATTTACATCTATGTATTCAGCAGGACTAACAGTTCGACCATTAAAAAATTGCGCAGTAGTAGTTATATTATTACTGTATGCGGTGACGTGCTCCGAGTTGTTAAAGTCAATCTCTCCACCTAATCGTTCAGCTAATTCTTCTATAGGGATGAGAGTTTCGAGTGCTTGACAATCAAGTGAATAACCACTGCAATTAAGTGGGGTATTAGCACTAGACCATATAACTGGCGAACTGTAGTTATAGCCATCTTGAAAGCGCTCACGTTCTATTTGCTGATATTTAATTTCTGCACCAGCCACAACTGAGTGTGTTAATCCTAAGAATTTAAAAGCTTCTAGATTAAATGTATTTTTCCAATTGGTGGTGAATTGGCGGTTATCTAACGCGCCATAACCACCTTGGCTTGAAAAGCGTTCGTCTGCATCGCCTTGGTTAGCGTATTGTCCCCAGTCTTTCCCTTTTGCTTGAAGCCAATTATAAAAATGCGCTGGAGCATCGCGGCTACTGTCGCTCATGTTAAAGTTTAAATTACTTTTCCAAGTTACATATTTAAAGCCTTGCTTTAATTGTATTGCGCTACCATAAGCGCCACCTTCTAACTGATAGTCACTATCAAGTGCATCAGTAATAAAACCATTCACCTCGTAGGGTGAATAGATCATACTAACCGTAAAATTATCAACCCAGCCATCCTTATAGCCATATTTTAGTATGGCGTTAATGTTGCGGCGGCTTTGGGTTTTTGTTTGCCCCAGTGATAAATCACTTATATCACTATTAAGGTAATTTAAACTAAACATCACACCGTGGCGTTTATTAAGTTGCTTTTTACCGCTCAATGAATAGCTTATTTTTTCGTATACTGGAGCCTCTAATTCAGCTTCATTTGTACTGCTTTGCTCAGTTTCATCGTCGGCTTGAATATAATGATAATCAGCCCAATCACTGTGATTCCCGCGTACACTAAAGCTAAAACTATCTTTGCCAAATGTTTCTTTTGTTTTGGTATCAACAACCCCACCAGAAAAACCACCAAATTCAGCCGGAATACTATGATCGTACACAGTGATTGACTCAACAATATCAGAGTTAACATTCATACTTTGCACACCGCCTGACACATCATTACTTGATGATGTTAAGCGGCTACTACTGGCGGGATCAATACGGTTATTGTAGTTCATACCATCAAGTGAAAAACCTGTTTGCCAAGGCTGGGCGCCTGAGATAGATATTTCTGGAGCACTTATCTCTGCTAAGCTTTCAATGCTGAATGCCTCATTGCTTAATTGTACGCCAGGTAAGAGTGCAATTAGCTCATTTATGTCGCCATTACCTTTGGCTGTTGCATCAATAAAACTGCGGTCTAAATACGAACGGCCAATAATTTCAGGAACTTCTATCCCTATGAATTGGCCTTTTACTTCAATGTGCTCGATAGCTTCACATAAACGTTTTTTTTCATCAGTGAGTGTGCTGCAATCTTCAGGAGGAGGTGGCGTCTGCTTTTGCTCGGTCGCGCCATATGCATTATGGGCAAGCAAAAACAGACACGCATAAATATAACGTGTCTGCATTATTTTCTCTTATTTAGTTGCCAATTGGAGTGCTGTCTTCGCTATCAGCAATGCCGTCGTTATCAGCATCTTCATCGGCAGTTAAGCCCGATGCAGCAATATCTTCATTAGTCACATTTGCCAAGAAGAAGTTAGGAAGCCCGTCGTTATCAGTATCAACACTGGCAACACGGTTATCTCTAAAGTCATCTTTGCTTGCAATTAATTCTGCCATTGTGGTGTAAAGGTCAAGTTGGTCGGCTTCACCATTTACATTGTTATTTACAAGCGCTGTAGCTTGCTCGTATTGCCCAAGTAAGGTATGTGCTTCGACTAAATCTTCCATAGCATCAATAATGACAGTATCGGCTTGCGCTAAAATAAGCGTTTCAATACCGACGACAAGTGCTGAGGTTTGTGTTTTCACAATGCTGTAGGTGCTGGCAAAGTCAGTAATGTTGCCTGCATTAGCTCCCATGCTAGAAAGCATGCTGTAACGTTCCCAAAAGCCAGTTGCAGATGGACTAAGTAGTATTGTTTCAATTTTTAATGATTCGAGTATCTCAAGTAGTTGGTCACTTGTTAACGTGCTTAAATTTTCGTTTACTTCAGCTATTGCACTATTAAATGTAGTTAAGGCTAAGTCGGTAAACCCTGCGTTTACTAAATAACCTAATGTTTCTAATCGGTATTCAAAGCGGTCTTCAATATCTTCTAGTACACTAATTTTACTTAGTAATTGCGTGTTTATTGCGGGGATTTCGTCAGTTAAGCCTGCGCGGTCAAGTGATACCATTACATTGCTATGAACAGTAATTGCAGAGGTGTCGGTTAAAGTTCGTAATGTGCCTGTATTTAGTTTATTCAACATGGTTAAACAGCGATTTGCGGCGGCAGCAGTATCTGCGCCGACTTCTCTACTAATGGTGACCAGTAAACCGCACCCTTTATAGCCAGCTAAGAAAGAGGTAGATGACTCTGCACTTATGTACTCGTCAGATGAAATAAACTCACCTGCATAGGTTAATACGTTTTTCGCTTGTTCGGTATACCCGTACTGATATAAAATTTGCGCTGTGCCTGGGTTGTTGTCTGTTTTGACTAAACTTCTGAAAAACTCATTATAATCACCTTCCTCGGTAAAAAAGGTAAAGGCCTCAGCTGCTGCATCGGCCACTGAATAGCCAGACATAATGCTTTTAGTTACGCTAAAGCTATACATAATTTGTTTAGCATCACTAATATCATGCTCAGATGTAAGTAACGCAAGTGCAGGATTTTCTTCGAGATCATAAAGGCCTTCTAATAACCCCGCAAGCGTGCTTAATGGGTAAGTATATGTACCTAATGTCGCTTGTGCGTATTCAGATGCTGCAAAGTCGTAGTTTTCGTCTATGCCTGTTACACCATAAAGTGACATGGCTAAGTTTACGTATTCACGGGCGAGCTCAAGTGAGTTTGCTCGAAATAAAACTTCAGCAGCCCATGCAGTATAAAGCGCTCTAATTTTTTCTACTTTTTCACCCGCATAATCGCCACTGCCACCTTGAATTTGGTAACCTGTATTACTCGAAATATTTACCAGTGCAGCAGCAAACGTTTGTGCTGTAAGTTGATTGGCATCAGTTGGGTCAGCTGCATATACGTCTAATGCACCTTCGGCTGCATTTTTAAGCGCTGTTTGAAAGTAACCATACGTTGTTGAGTATTGCTCTTCACGTACAATCTCTGCGTAGCTATTAATGGTATTTAGCAGGGTTTCTGCTTCTTCAGTTTGCCCTACATCCATATAATCATTGACTAAACCAAGTAACCAAGCTGCATCGTTACGGTTAATGTTTTCAAACCCTTTTTCAGCTAAATACTGGTTGTAAGCAGCTAAAGCACGTGAGCGATATTGCGCACCTTGTTCTATTTCGTTGATATTATCTAAAGCAACTGCTACATCTTGTAGGCCACTAGCCAGTTCTGTTTGCTCGTTAATGAGTAATAAATAGTCTTCGGCTGTATCTAAAAACCCAGCACGTGCATACGCTGCTGCTTGAACTTGGTATACGGTATAACGTGAAATTTCATCGTTAATACTTTCGTTTACAATATCGGCTTGTTTTAAGTGTGATTTACTAGAGCTGTAATAAAAATTACGTTTGTCTTCATTTTTCACATAGGAAGGGCTTAGTGTAATGCTGGCCGTAATTGGTTTATCAATTACACCATCCGTATAGCTTATTTCGAATGCTTCATTAATTGAACTTAATGTTTGCGCTTCAAAGATAAATTCGCCCGTGCTTTCGTTTATTGTAATTACACCATTTTCAGGGGGGGTTACCAGCGTAAATGTTAATTCATCTCCATCGGCATCAGTTACGTTAATAGCCCCCTCTGTTGTTGATGATGAGGTAACAAATACGCTCGTTGTCTGTAATACCGGCGCATCATTAATATTTTCGACCGTAAAGCTTAGCGTTATATTTGAACTAAGAGAACCGTCGCTAGCTGAAATTGAAGCACTATCACTACCAAAAAAATCGGCGTTAGGGGTATAGGCAAACTTACCATTTGCTTCTACCGTTATAGTCCCGTTACTTGGCGCGTTTGCTAATGTGTAGCTAAGTGCGTCGTCGTCGGTCGCCGTTACTTGAGCAGTAAATGAAGTGTCTTCGTTTACAGTAAAGCTTAAATTAGGTTGTGCAAACTGTGGAGCTGTGTTGCCTGAGCCACCACCACAGCCAGCTAAAGCAAGGGAGCATAATATTGGGGTATATTTAATAAATTTGTTCATTGTTGTTAATATAAAGGCTAGTGATGTTGCGAATGATAACGCATATCAGTTAGATTCAAAAGTGTGGTTTGTATTTGTATTATAAATAGTGAGTATTCAATTGAGGCTGAAAATGGGCCTAAAAGTAAAACCCTGCGCTTAACAGGGGTTATATTGCAAATAAGAGAATGTTACTAAAATGAGGAGTAGGTGTACCAATTATTTAGTTAAGATCGTTAATAAGAAGAAGGGGGAAGTTTTTAGCTGAACGCGGCTGCCAATTACCAAAATCAATATTGCGAACTTTGAAATACTCAAGCACTTTAGGTGAATACGTCCAGCCACGGGCGCGCTGCTTTATAGCTGCGCTGCGTAAATTTGCGCCAAGCCCCACCGTTAATAGGTCGTGATTTACATTTAGCTTTTTATAAAAGGCTTTTTCGCGCAGGCTTGCTTTATTTATCACCTCATCATAATGAGCACGTAAAGTTTGCCACTTTTCGCTTTTTTGCGGCTCTTTTAAATGTTTAACCATGGCCTCAATATCGCTATCTAACCATTTTGCTGAGGCTGCATCACCATGCCAACCAATAATTGTATTGGGTACAATTGTAGTAGGGTGTCCGGCTAGTAACACATAATTAGCACACGATGAAAAACAAAACTGTTTTATATTTACGGTTAACTTATAAGCCAAAATTAGTTCGGCTAAATTCATTCCTAAATCAATGTTTCCGCCGCCGCTGGTAATAGTAAAGGTATTAATTGTGGGATTGTTTTTTAAAAGATCAGCTGCTGTATTATTATTTTGTTTATTGATTTCGCCACTATAAATAAGGGTCTTATCACTTAAGGTGACTTGAGCCTGTAATACAGTTGGGAGTATTAAAAAAAGAGTAAAAATGAATTTATGCATGTGGGTTTTGAATGAGTATTTTTGCCAAAGCCTACGTAAATTGGCTAAACGTGGCAAATATTAATTTGGTTAAAGTAGTTAACCCCTTTTAACCCATTCTTAACCCTTGCCCTAATAAACTATGTGTAATGATGTAAATTAGGCATAGTTTAATGGTTTATTTTAAAAAGCACTCAACTGTTTTATTGCTTGCACTTAGCTGTACGCTTGCTGCGTGTAGTAGCCAGCCAAGCTATACAGGTAATAGCACCGAGCAATCGTTAAAGCAGCATTCAAATTGGCAATACACACAAGATGATGCAACCGAGATAAGTTATATCACTGATTTAGTGAATATAGCGGGACTTGATCCGCTTATTGAGCAAGCCGTTGCAAATAACCCTTCATTTAACCAAGTGCATGTGGCGCTAAAACTTGCTTATGCACAGCGCGATGTTACCGCAGCAAGCCAGTGGTTTAGCGTAGATGCCGATTTTGACGCGCAGCGTAACGAAACTACCGGCACGCAGTACAGCTCATCGGTAGGGATTAGCTGGGAAGCCGACGTATGGCAAAAAATTGCTGATAACGTTGCCGCGCAAGATATGACCATTGCCAGTAATCAAGCCACTTTCCAAGGCGCTAAAGACACCTTAGTAGCAAGCGTTATACGCACGTATTTAAACATTATTTTACAGCAAAATTTGCTAGACATAGAGCAGCAACGCTTAACAGTTTTAGAAAATAACGAACAAAGCATTGTTGAGCGTTACCAATACGGTTTAGGCGATTTAGAAGCCCTTGATACCGCCCGCACCGATACGTTATCGACCCGTGCCACTATTGCCGATTACCAAGAGCAAATAGCGCAAGCTAAACGCGCTTTAATATTATTAGTGGGTGTTGATAAGCTTGAAAACCTACCTACGACTTCTGTTTTACCTGAGGTTGTTGAGCCTCTAAGCGCGCTACCTGAGCAAGATTTAGCGCGTCGCCCCGACCTACAAAGTGCCTATTACAATATTCAATCTAAACGCTATTTAGTTGATGTAGCTTACAAAGATTTACTGCCAAGCATTACGCTTTCAGCATCACTTAGTGATATAGCAACGACACCAAGCCAAGCGTTATTAACCAGCCCAGTTTGGAACTTGTTGGGAAGTTTAAGTGCGCCATTGTTTCAAGGCGGGGCATTGCGTGCACAGGTTGATATTGCAAAATTAAATGCCGAACAAGCGTTTTGGGAATATCAAGACACCTTATTAAGCGCCGTAAACGAAGTAGAAAATGCGCTAGGCCAAGAGCAATCATTAACGCAGCAGCAGCTACAAATTAGCAAAGCGCTTGTCAGTGCTAAGCGAAGTTTTAGCAATTATCAAAGCAAATACCAGCAGGGGTTGGTTGATATTTTAGATCTACTAACCGTGCAGCAACAGGTGTACGACCTACAAGCTCAGCTTAGCCAAATAAATTACACCCTTTTAACTAACCGTATAGATTTAGGCCTTGCCTTGGGCCTTGGAGTATCGTCATGAAAATTTCGCCAGTACCTGTTGTTGTAACTCTTGTTGCCATTGTTTGTATAGGGCTTGCTATTTCATATAACGGCCAAAAAATGGCTCAGCAAGCAAATGGCCCAAAGCCAGCGCCAACTGAATCTATAGCGCCAAATGTAACGGTAATTAATGCTATACCAAGTACGTATCAAGCATATGTTAGCGGCCATGGTGAAGCCAAAGCACATTGGGCACTTACCTTAAAAGCGCAAGTTAAGGGCGAAATAACGAATATGAGTGAGCAATTTGCTACGGGTAATGTAGTC
>NZ_JBQSVO010000117.1:0-11357 GCF_052376275.1 Pseudoalteromonas sp. AOP7-A1-14
GCATAACGTAGTGATCGCGACAACTAGTTTGACAAACACCGATTATTTAATGCAAGATAAAGGATGTCCATAAACTAGTTTATTTACTTGTGGACAATTGACTTATAAAGACGAGGAGAAGTGATGAGTAACACACCAAACAAAACAGCTGATTTTACCGCACCTGGCGTAAAAAATGAGTCTGCACAAGATACAATCACTATTTTAGATAACCGCATGGTTGCCCTAATTGATTTACAACTGACCTTAAAGCATATCCATTGGAATGTAGTTGGCCCTAACTTTATTGGCGTACACGAAATGCTGGATCCACAGGTCGAGGTTGTTCGCGAAATGACAGATACCATAGCAGAACGCATCGCAACACTTGGCGGAGTGCCTGTAGGTACACCGCAATCGATTGTTGAACGTCGTACTTGGCAAGACTATTCAATTGGCAAAGGTCTTGTAACCGACCATTTAACGGCTTTGGACAAGGTATACAACGGAATTAACAAAGATCACAGAAAAGCACTTAACACACTCTCTGAACTCGATCCTGTTTCTGAAGATATGATAATTAGCCAGCTTGCTGATTTAGAACAATTTCAATGGTTTATCCGTGCTCACATAGAGTCAGCTACAGGCGAATTAAAAAGCTAATACAAGTAATATAAACATTATCGGTTGCTATGCAATTAATAGCTAGCAGTCAAAATAGAGACTAAGCCCAGCCATTTCAGTGCTGGGCTTTTTATGATCTGTCATTCATTGTTGATGGCCTACCTCTCTTAAAAACACACCACACCAAGCAATGTTACCAATAAATAAATAAAACACATAATTGGTAATACAACACGGTAAGATCCACCTTGTAGTTAACAATTTCAGTAATAGATCGAAAAAAAGCTTTGTTACATGTGAATGTCAATTTAACACGCACGACTCATTACTTATCAGCTAAGTAAGCGTCAAGTAATTAATATCACACAGTTATTCTATATACCCCCCCCAACTCCCTCCTTCCTCTTACTTTTTATGCACCTACAAGCGAAACAAAATATACCTGTTTGCTTATTTTTAACCGCTGGTTATTACAACATTAAATTTAAAACCAAAATTAAAACATCCAGCTAACTCGTTAAATTAATTATAAATAAATAAAACAAAGTTATAATTGTAAGACCAAAAGTGAATTTATGGTAAACAAAGCTTGAAATAAAAAACTAAATAGTTTAATTTTAATCACATCATCTGTATGACAACTAAGATGGTCCAGATAAACAAATTGGTAAACCAACATTAACTGGTAGCACACAATGACTCGAGTGATACTCAAAATCGGGAGAGATACATGAAACTCAATAGCATTACTTCAACATTAATAGGCAAACAACAAAGAAGTAGCTCTACACTTATCGGAGCCGCAGCGCTTTGCTTATTAAGCACATCAGCACTTGCTGAACAAGAAGCTGAAAATGAAGTGAAAAAAGCAGATGACGGTATAGAAGTCATTCAAGTAAGTGGTATTTTAGGAAGTTTAAGAGAAGCTTCTTTAATCAAACGTACTGACGGCCGTATTGTTGATGCTATCGTATCTGAAGATATTGGTAAGCTTCCTGACAATAACATTGCTGAAGCACTGCAACGCATTACAGGTGTCTCTATTAACTCTGATTTTGGTGTAGGTGATAGCGTTTCTATTCGTGGCTTGCCCCAGAACCGTGTCGAATTAAATGGTCGCTCTACTATCGGTGATTCTCGCGACGGCATCAGCCTACAAGATTACCCATCAAGCTTTTTGAAATCTGTTGAAGTCGTAAAATCACCAACGGCTGATATGATTGAAGGCGCATTAGGCGGCACTGTAAGCTTAAGAACAGTCCGCCCGCTTGAATTAGATAAGCTCACCGCAGCTATGTCAATTGATGCTGAATATGCAGATAAAACTGAAAATGTAGCCCCCATTTTTAGTGGTTCTGTAGGTAATAACTGGGATTTTGACGAGCTTGGTACCTTTGGTGCACTTGTGATGGTTTCGTATCAAGACCGTGAACTTCGTCAAGATGAAACATCTAGCCGAGTAAAGCCACAAGACACTGAAATTAATGGCCAACCTGGAAACACTCCAAGCGGTAATGCTATTATTAGAGACGAGCATAGTATTGAACAATATGTAGAAAACCGTGAACGTACTGCGCTTGCTTTATCATTACAATGGGCTCCTGAATCTGCTGATGGCATGGTTTATCTTGATTTAAGTGGCACAAAACGTTCAGGCGAGCAAGCTGGTAACTCTATTTTAGGTGTTGGAGGTTCTTTATCAACTGATGCCAATACCACCCAAACTGCAAATGGTGTTAACAATTATACGCTTACTAACGAATTTGGTATTCCAAAAACGTATAGTGATTTTCGTGAAACAGAATCTTTCTCAAATGCGCTAGGTGCAGAATGGATTGTTGCTGATGGTGTAATGATTTCGGGCGAAGTGGCTGTCGCCTCGTCTGACAGTATCCGCCCTGATTCAGAGTTTACACTACGCCCAGTTCAAAAATCAGTCTATGAAGAAAGTGGTGGCGTTGATTTAGAAAACAATTTATACGATAGTTCTTTCTCTCAATCAGGTAATAAATTGCCAAGTATTGTAAATTCAGATCCAACAGCATTTACCGATCCACAAAACTTAGCTTTACGTACCTTTAAAAGTGAAGAACGTAACACTTACAACGATGAAACCGCAGTACGTTTTGACGTTGTAATAGATGAACCACTTGGCATCAACTGGGTATCGAGCTTAGAAGCAGGTGTTCGAGCAACAAAACGTGACTTTGAATATGAACAATACAAAGTTGAATTGACCGATATATATAAAAATGCTTATAACGACTCAGACGGTTCAAGTGCAACGCTATGGGCTGATGATTATAACGCGGCTTTTCCTGGTAGCTTTACCACAATGAGTCATGAAAATTCATTTGATCAAATTGGTCAATCTGGTCAAAATGATTTGTTAACCTTCTTAACTTATAATGGTTTATCTAATCCAGCAAATACCTACGCACAGCTACAACAGCTACTTTCAGGAACTAACCTGGCAACCACAGGAAGCTTTGCTGATAACCAAGAGTTTCAAGAAAGTGCCTATAGAAATGTTGCTGAAGATACTGCAGCAATCTATTTATCTGCTCATCTAGATTTTGATTACATTACAGCTATTGTTGGTGGTCGTTATGTTACAACTGACCTTGAATCAAGCGTTTACAGTAATGGTGAAAAAATAACTGGTGAGAATGATTATAGTGACTTCTTACCTAGCTTAAATGTAACTTATAATTACTCTGACGATACACTATTTCGCTTCGCTGCGGCTAAAGTAATGCGTAGAGCTGATTTTAATGAACTAAGCCCGGCATTTGATGTTAATAACGATACAACAGGTGCAACCCAAGGCTCTATTGATTTAGAACCATACCGCGCTACACAATTTGATTTATCTGTTGAGCACTATTTTGGTGACGGTAACATTGTATCATTTGCAGTCTTTTATAAAGATGTTAAATCTTTCTTAAGTAACGAGAGTAGCTGTGTTGCTTCAGACTCAACTTCAGGTCAAAATGTAACGCAATGGAACCAAGTATGTCAGCTAGATAACGCAGGCGTATCACAAGACAACATGGTTTATTCTGATGCGACAGACTTCCCTGTTGATGCTGATGGCTTTGACTATGTTTCAGGTCTTAGAGACGCAGGGTTAACAGGTATCGATACTATCAAAAATGTGAATGGTGAAAATGGTACTATTCAAGGCTTTGAAGTAGGCTACCAACAGTTCTTTTCCAACTTACCAGGCGCGTTCTCAGGCTTAGGTTTAAGTGCTAACTATACTTATTCTGATAGCGAACAACCTAATGGTAACCCACTATTAGAGATATCTGAAAACACTTATAACCTGCAGTTGTTTTGGGAATATAATGGATTTTCAACTCGTCTAGCATATAACTATCGTGATAGTTTCCTTGATTCTGAAAACGAAAAACGAGTAGAAAACATCAACTTAAACGGCAGCATTGCAGAAGAAGGCACTGTATATGGTAATAACTACCGCGACGACAGAGGCCAGTTAGACTTCTCAGCAAGTTGGGATGTTAACGAAAACTTCACAATTGTAGGTAATGCCACAAACTTAACAGGTGAACCTTCTATTTACTTATCAGAATTAGATGGTGCATGGAAATACACCGAAGCTGATCGTCGTTTCAGCTTAGGCTTTCGCGCTAAGTTCTAACTTTCCCTTAGCCCTATTAATATAAATAATGGCGCTAGTACTTAAAATAAGTACTAGCGCCATTTATCTTCACTTTATTCAAAAATTAACTATTACTAACCACCTCAGTAAAATCGTAAATTTAAAAATTAAGTTTTAGCATAGTTTGATGGGAAAAATGCGCGGCGAGCCTGTTCATCAAAATCTTTCTTGAATTCAATACCAGTGCTAATACTACGAGCGCGCTCTACTGCTGGGCGACTATCGATACTGTCAAACCAACGCGTTAAATTTGGATACGGTGCTAACCCTTCTTCACCTAAAACAACCTTTGCTTTATCAATCCAGCCCCATGCTGAAACATCAGCAATTGAGTACGTATCACCAACAATAAAGTCACGCCCTTCTAAATGGGTATCTAAAACTTCATAGTGGCGTTGTGCTTCACGTAAATAACGGTTAATTGCGTAATCTAATTTTTCCGGCGCGCCATACCTAAAGTGTACAGATTGCCCTGAATATGGCCCCAGCCCTGAGGCAATAAACATTAACCACGACAGCATTTCAGCGCGATCTTCAGGTTTTCCAGCAAGCTTGCCGTGCTTTTCTGAAAGATACATTAAAATAGCATTTGAATCGAATACACGCATTCCATCATCTGTAATTGCTGGCGCTTTAGCATTAGGATTAATCTCTTTAAATTCAGTAGTATGTTGTTCGCCTTTTAAAGTATCAAGCGGTACGACCTCGTATGGCAAGCCTGTCTCTTCAAGAAACAGAGCAACTTTCATTGGGTTTGGTGTGTGGTGGAAATAAAACTTAATCATGTTGGGCTCCTCAATTATTGAACAATAATTAAAGCACACGTTGAGCAGTCGTTCAACAAACGATTATACTTATGTCCTCAGCTACCTAAGAATGCTTGAGTAACTATAAAAATAAACTGAAAAATGCCTTAAGAGAAAGTAAGGCTCAGGGGCTTGAAGTGGCATAAAATATAAACCTCAGTTCCTGCAATGGAGTAACTGGGCCGAATCTTGACTCTCCTTACTTTATCGCCCGGCCGATAAAGACCCATTAGCATTCTTAATGGTAATTACTTCTTCATCCCTATCATTTAAAAGCAGCTATTCATAAGCCTTAGTGGTAAGTTTTTTAGAAAATCCTTATCACGCTATAAAGGCGTGTTTATCTTTCTAGGTTTTGTCAGTAGTGTGTGCATTTAGACAAGACAGCGCCGTTATCATCGGCACATCAGATGCCACCAAATCGGCATTGGCAGCAACTATGAATTTACGTATTAAAAAAACCACCTCACGCACAATGCTAGTCATGTATAACATTGATAAAGACCAAGATGATTAAGTAGAAAATGACTTTATAGAACCTCAATAAGAGGTTTTTTAGTTCAGAAAAACTAAAGCTGAGATGACCAGAACGCTCTTCTCAGCTTGCTGATGAAAGTATTTTTAGCTAAAAACCTTATTAATGTGGCTTTTTAGGGCCCTGACGCACAAGATCTTTACCGTTTTCAAACACGTTATCTGTCACCCAACGTCCTAACAGCAATTTATGTTCATCATCAAGTACAGCCACAAATGGACGACCATCACTGTTATTGGTAGCAAGTGCTACACCCGCGACATTCTCTAATCCCAATCCACCACTTTCAACTAATAGCAAAAAAGCTTCAAGCTCTTCAAGGGTGCTAATTACATCATTATCATTAATCATAATATTACTCGGTTATAACTTAATGAGCGTAGCATAACAGTTTGCGGCAGTAGCCTCTAGGAATGGGCAAAAGGAGCGTATACAAAGGCAACCAACTTTTTTATTTGCGCTCGTGCAATATACATAGGATAGTGATATTTATCCGCAATCTTACTGAAGACTACATAGGACAACCATGATCAGATTACTTTTTGCCTCTAGTTTAATTTTATCTTCTTTTACAGCTCTAAGCGCAGACCTTACTATTGAAGAGCAACGTATTGAAAAAGCTCAAACAGCAATGCCCAAGGTTTTAGCGGCGTTTTCAGATGACCTGGCTGAGTTTGAACAAAGCTGGAAAAAACTAAAAAACCTTAAGCAAGCCAGCGATTTAGTCCATGATTACTCGAGCCAACTTTGGCTCGATGCCAGAGAGCGCATAACAACAACTAAAAACTATGACGACCGAGCACTTTACTGGGCACGCTTACTTTCAAGCAAAGTCATTCGCACAACAAACCCGAGCTTTACCCTAACGAGTGACGAACAAAATACTCTTTTAACCATGCTTGAAAACGGCAGTCGCGGGCGCAACGATTTAGCCTATTCAAAAGGCACCAGAAAAAAAATACTACTGACCGGTTTTGACCCATTCTTACTTGATAGAAACATTAACCAAAGTAACCCATCCGGCATCGCTGCACTATTATTAGATGGTCAAGTGCTCACATATAAAGGCATTACCGCCGAAATAAATACCGTAATGGTGCCAGTGCGTTATGAAGATTTTGACCAAGGTATTATTGAACAACTACTTGCACCCTATTACGCACTGAACAACGTAGATATGATAGTAACAGTCAGCATGGGCAGTAAAGACTTCGATCTTGAGCGCTTCCCGGGCAAACGCCGCAGTGTAACCGCCCCCGACAACGCCAATATAGTATACGGCGGCACATCAACAGCGCCCAAGATCCCAAGCTTGAACGATCGCCCACTACCAGGCAGCGAGTTTGTAGAATTCAGTCTGCCTATAAAACAGATGCTACAAGCTAAAGGGGCATTTCCGATAAACGATAACCACGAAGTGATCACCCTCGAAAAATCGTTTAAACCTAAAACTTATGCAGAGTTAAAAGGCGCTATAGCCGTAAAAGGCGGCGGCGGTGGCTATCTGTCGAACGAAATATCTTACCGCAGCATTCGTTTACGTAATGAGCTAAATTCAGATATTCCTACAGGCCACATTCACACCCCTCGTATAGCGCAATTTGAACCAGAAACAGAAGAAAAAATTGTAAAACAAATAAAAGCAATGCTAGAAAAAAGCTTAGAAGCTTTGTAATAACGTAAAGATTTAAAGGCCAGTTTTACTGGCCTTTAAGCTATGAATGATATTATCTTTGCCAATATCTTAAATTACGAAGTGTGGTTAAAAATTCACTCGATGGTACTTTGTCTAAATTTAGCCAACCATCATCACATTGTTCGTTTAATCCTGCGGCTTCAATCAAAGCTGAAGCTTCGTCGTTATAACCTATGTACTTCATATGTGCATGGGCATCACTAACAAAATCTTTCGCTTCAGGTATTTTAGCAAGCTCTTTCGCGCCTGATGCTGTTGTTAATATCGCCACCGCGTCATATAACACTGACGGGCCGCCATTAATGACTTGATCAGCAGCAACATGCTCACCATTACTGTTTTTTGCTCCACCGACTTGCGCCGCTATAACTTCATAAGAAGCCCCTTCCTTTTCAAGGCTTTTTATTAGGGAGTCAAAAATCTTCGCATCAAAACCTTCACTTACTAATATACCGAGCTTTCTTCCTTTAAAGGTGTTTGGTGAATTTTTTAAAATACTCAGTGCGTCAGATAAAGGTAGGTCTTGACGAGTTTCACGTGCAGCTTCAGCTCGCTCTGGCATTTGTTGTAACCCCAACCCTTTGGCTACTTGTTCTGCTAAATCTTCGTCAATGTTCAATAAATGAGAGACTAAACGCTCTCTAATTGGTAAGTGCTCAACTTTTGAAAGCTCAAACACATAGGCGTTTTGAATATGAATTTTCTCAGTTTTTGTTTGGCTTAAATAAAACTGGCGTGCTTGGCTATAATGGTCACTAAATGTATCAGTTCGGTATCGTAATTTACTGCCTTGTGTTTGTGTGTCTGTGCTTTTAAATCCATGTACAGGGCATTCTCTAGGGTTATTCTCGTCACCACTGAACGAGTTAGGTTCATAGTTAACTCGACCTTTAGGATTTTGCATTGCCATATGCCCGTCTTGTAAAAAGTTTCTCATTGGGCATTTGGGTGCATTGACAGGAATTTTGAGTAAAATTAGGACCACCTAAGCGTTTAGTTTGAGTATCTAAGTATGAAAAGTTACGACCCTGCAATAAAGGATCGGGTGTAAAATCAAGCCCCGGCACTATGTTTTGTGTACAAAAAGCGACCTGTTCCGTTTCAGCAAAAAAATTATCAACTACTCTATTTAATACCATTTTACCCACGATCTTAACCGGCACTTGTTCTTCAGGGATTAATTTTGTGGCGTCAAATACGTCAAACTCAAAATCATCTGCAAATTGCTGATCAAAAACTTGCACGCCCAACTCCCATTCAGGGTAGTTACCTTGATTAATTGAATCCCACATATCGCGACGGTGAAAATCAGGATCAGCACCATTTAGTTTAAGTGCTTCATTCCATACAACAGACTGCATGCCACCTTTTGGCTTCCAATGAAACTTAACAAATTTTTCTTCACTGTTGGCATTAATAAACTTAAAAGTATGAACACCAAAGCCTTCCATAAATCTTAGCGAACGCGGAATTGCTCTATCTGACATTGCCCACATTATCATATGCATCGACTCTGGCGATAAACTGACAAAGTCCCAAAAATTATCATGAGCAGTTTGTGCTTGCGGAAAACCTCGATCAGGCTCGGCCTTAGCGCTGTGAACTAAATCAGGAAACTTCATTGCATCTTGAATAAAAAATACTGGAATATTATTACCCACTAAATCCCAGTTTCCTTCTTGGGTATAAAATTTAACAGCAAAGCCACGTACGTCGCGGGCTAAATCTGGCGACCCTTTACTTCCTGCAACTGTAGAAAAGCGTGCAAAAACAGGTGTTTTTTCACCTTTGCGTTGAAAAATATCAGCAGAGGTTAAATCATCTAGCGCATCGTAAGTTTCGAAATAGCCATGAGCACCATACCCCCTCGCATGAACAACCCGCTCTGGAATACGTTCATGATCAAAATGAAATAGCTTTTCCCTAAGTACATGATCTTCCATTAACCCAGGTCCACGTTGCCCCGCTTTGAGTGAGTTTTGGTTATCACTAATAGGACAACCCTGCGCAGTGGTCATTGTAGGGTGGTTTTTATCAGCAGTTTGGTGCAACTCACCGCCATGCCCTTGGTTTTTTGAATACTTAAATGACTCAGCCATGATCTTCCTTCCTAAATAGGTTTTTCAAGTAGCGATATGAAACAGTGTTTTTAATAAGCTAACTGGAACAAGCAAAAAAAAGACCATTGAAAAACCATTTAAAAATCAGACAATAAGAACTAGCAGAGGTTAAGGCACACATAAAATGTAAAAAAATTACACTCGCAATGTAATCTTTTCTTGAAATGACTTTTATAACGAAAAATCAATTTATTAGTACTACAACAGTTAGAGTTAAATCCACTGTAAAAAACTAAAAATACGTTACCTATAAACAGTGTCTGCTGATCAAAAGTAGCAGGCACGTTTGTTTCTTAGTGTCTGCAAAGTACCATTGATAAATTGTCTTATAACGTAACTCATTTAGCGTTGCGGCTTATCGTTGAAAATTCTTCAATTCCCTTGTAAAACCTTTATAACTTGCCAAATAAAAACTCATTGAGATATGTAATATCAGTAAGTTAAATATATAAACCCTTGGAATATTTTTTGCTTATTTATTGTACTAAATATTTATAGTGCTTTTATTATTAAGAGCAAGCTTCACACGCAGGTTAATTCAGTTATGGACATAGCACTGTTTTTTAAATCGTTACTATTACTTGCATTATTTTTAACCCTCGGAAACCTCATAAAATACTCCTGTTTAAAGGGATTAATTGTTCCTTCTTCGTTAATTGCGGGCGTTTTGGCTTTAGTACTAGGGCCTCAATTACTTGGACAACATATTGATTTCTCAATGCAAGGTACTAATTTATGGATAGATGAGGCCGTTGTCGATATTTGGAAAGAGTTACCCGGATATTTAATTGTTGTGGTGTTTGCTGGCTTATTCTTAGGTAAGGAAATTCCTACAATTAAGCAATCATTAAATCAAAGCCTGCCAAACTTAAGCTTTGGCTATAGTATTGCGATAGGTCAATATGTTGTAGGTATGATAACAGCCTTATTAGTACTTGCGCCGTTATTTGACACTGACGCTGTTGCGGGCGCCTTAATTGCGGTGGGGTTCCAAGGCGGTCACGGCACGGTATCTGGTTTGCAATCAACATTTGAAAGTATCGACTTTGCTAAAGGAATGGATCTAGGGCTTGGTATTGCTACTATTGGTCTTATCAGCGCTATTATCTTAGGTACAATAATGTCTAATCGCACTGAGGGTGGCAATCAAGAATTAGAGATAAGCCATGATGAAAGAGTAAAAGTAAAAGACAGCCCCTTTACCTTGCATTTTGCTATTTTAGGCTCTGTTATAATACTTGCTTGGCTTACTTTAAGCGGCTTGCAAGTGGCGGAGCAAAACATATTTGTAGATTCATCAGTCAAAATTTTAGAGTACATGCCTTTATTCCCAGTCGCTATGATGGTTGGTTTAGCCGTACAAATAATTCTAAATAAATCAGGTATGGGTAATTTGATTAGTCACTACCAAATAACCCAGCTTTCAAACCTCGCACTCGATTTATTAATAATCGCAGCACTTGGCGCACTCAACTTATCTGTACTTGCTAAGTATTGGCAAAGTATATTAATTTTGGGCTCGGTGGGTGTAGTGTATAGTTCAGCTATTTATTTTTTCTTTGGCTCTTGGTTTTTCCAAAAGGGTTGGAAAGTGAGAGGGATTGGTGAACTTGGGCAATCAATGGGTACCACTGCTGTAGGACTTTTAATGCTAAAACAAGCCACATCAAACCCAAACGAACATATTCGTCCCTTTAGCTACAAGCAACCACTCTACGAACCCATTGTCGGTGGCGGCATCGTCACTGCACTTGCACTGCCTACCATTGCCAACTTTGGACCTTGGGTATTTACCGGTATAATGTCAGTCATTTTAGTCACTGTGGTAGTCAGTTTCGCCTTTTATAAAAAGCGCAAAAATAAAGCTGATTAAACTACTACAATACTATTATGAAAAAGCCGCTACAAACTG
>NZ_JBQSVO010000118.1:0-11259 GCF_052376275.1 Pseudoalteromonas sp. AOP7-A1-14
ATTAAGGTTTAATCGCTAGTACTGATGTATCTTGCAAAAATAAAACTAAACCCCGGGTAAAACACAATATCTTCAAGTAAATAATTAGCAGTATTATCGTCAGTACTTAATCTTTTTTTAAGATTTAATAATGCTTGAGACTTACTCCAATGATGGTAATGGACACCAATGTCAGTTTCCATTAGTGTCAGCCAAAACTGTTGCTCTGCTGCTGATAAAGCACTTTGTTGAGCTTGGGCGCGCAGATTAAAATAACCTTGCTGCCAATCAAAGCCTGGTAAAGTATTTTTAGTTGCTAATAACTTCTCTGCAACAGACTCCGCATGACTTCGCTTAAATGAATAATCTAGTTGACTTGCCGGCATTTTTTTAAGCTTTGCTTGTATAGCAGTTAGCCACTCTAACGGCGCTAAAGTTTGCCCAGAAAAATAATTTAATTTACTTTGATGCCACGAATTACCATTCGTAAGTCCATTCAAGCCAATACTGCCACGCGGCGAGTAATTAGCTAAATAATCATTAAATTTAGTAAGGGCTTGTTGTAATTTTGGCATCTTATTTGTTGATGGTAACAGCTCTTCTAGCTGAGATTTTATTGCCGCCAGCTCTAATCTATTAAGTTTTAAACCGCTTTTACGCGCTTCAACAAGCTGCTTTTGTGCAAAGTCCAGCCATGCTATTTGTTGTGATTCTAATGCGTGACTAAGCATGCTATTTTTTATAACTGACACATAAGCCGGCCAAGCAAAGAAACGCTCCGGGAACCGCTCCGCAATAATTAAATAATTTAGTTCTTGTTGCTGATCAGGTGTTAAATCTAACAAATTTATTTTTTTATATACTAAATGACGCCGCTCAAGATACGCTGCTGTAAAAGGCCAATACTGCACTTTAATTTCAGTTTGCGGGTGTAAGGCCTGATTGAGTGAATAAAGCGCTTTAAACGCATCAGCTTTAGATGAGAAAGGTACATCTGAACCACCACAAGCTACCAATGTACTGATCCATAAAAAAATTAATAACAGTGATTTTTTCATTCATTTACTTCCATAAAAAAAAGCCCCATAGGGGCTTTTTTATAAACTAAAACAATTAGCTATTAAATCTTAACACCGTTGCGAGCGGCTTTATCTTTAATAAATACAGACCAGCTTTTCGCAAACTTGCGTGTGCGAGGATCGTCCATAGCTTTAGTAATAGCAGCATAAGCTTGCTTGTACTTTTCTTGATAGTAGAAAGCTTCAGCTAAATCAGAATAGATAGTTCCTTTTTTATCAGATCCTAACTCCAATGCTTTGTTTAAACGTAGAACCGCTTCATTATACTTTTGAGAACCCAAAAGTAGTGAACCTGCTTTACGATAAAGCTCTGCATCGTCATCAAACTTAGCTGCTTCTTCATAATACTTAGCCGCTTTAAGCACATCTTTCGAACGGTGGTAATTTGATGCCACTGCTCTCACATTTTGCTTATTACGTTCAACTTTATCTTCATCCATCGCCTTTTCAAGCACAACTGCTGCTTTGTAAGGGATTTCATTTAAAGAATAAAAGTTAGAAAGTACTTTGTACTCTACTTCATTCTCAAGGTAGCCATTATTATAAGCAACTCGCATAGTAGCGAGACCTTGTGAATAATCCTCAGTTTGTAAGTAAAACTTACCAAGGGTTACCCATGCTTTTTGATCTTCTGGCCACTGACGAACAACCTCTTCAGCTACTTCAACCATATTTTGATATTGTTTAAGTTCAAAATAGGCGCCAACTTTCAACTGGTAAGGACCTTTACTCGGTTCTTCTGCCAGTGCAATAGCTTTGTCGGCAGGCTCGGCTACGTCCTCAAACTGTTTTAACTGGAAATTAGCTTGCGCTATTCGAGTATAAACAGTGGCGTCTTCTTCACCTGTGAAGTCCATCCAAGCTAAATAAGCTTTTTTAGCTTCCGTGTATTGTTCAGTACCAGCGTACAAATCACCTAATGTTTTTAACGCTTGCTGATGATCGTTAAAGTTTAAAATATCAGGAGCTACAGCTAGCTTTAAGTGTTTAATAGCAAGTTGGTATTGCTCTTTTTGACCATACATACTACCGAGATAACGGTTTACTGTTGCTTTATCAAACTCATCCGAAGGGTCAAGTTCTTGTAATATAGCAAGTGCACCATCAATGTCATCTTCGCCGTACAGGTCAAACGCTTTAATAACCTTTTTACCAACGCGCTCACCCATTACTTTGGTTTTTGCATTCTTTCTCGCTTCAACTTTAGCGGGATCGGCAGCAGCCAAAGCAGGTGCTGTTACAACAGCACCCGAAAAAGACATAACTAGAGCAAGTGCTGTTACTTTAGATAAATTTCTCATTACTTGCCTCCTTAGTTGCCTTGGTTAAGTTTAAAGTCTAACTGTACTTGTAAACCAGTTTGTACTTGCGCTACACCGTCAATAATTTTAGGACGATATTTCCACTTACGCAATGCACGTTTAGCTTCTCTATCAAATATGCGTTTAGGTTCAGCGTCAATAACTTCAACGTCTGTAACTCCACCCAGTTTATCGATAGAAAACGAAAGTTGTACCCAACCTTCTTTACCATCACGTGCTGCTTGTGTTGGATATTTTGGTTCAATACGAACGATAGGTGTCGCATCACCATCACGTCCAAATGCACCTGGACCACTTAGGCCACCGGATGAACTCCCCACATCGATGCTACCCATATTAAATGACATAGCTCCCGGATTAGGGTTATTATTTTCCGGCTGAGGCGGCTGCGGTTTAGGCGGCTGCTTAGGCGGTGGTGGAGGCGGAGGCGGAACACGCTTCCTCTCCTGCACCTTAGATTCAGGCGGATTCGTCATAATTTCGACTACAATTTGCTCTTTTTGTTCAGTCGCACGGTCAGCTCCACCGGAGATGAGGTACGCCATAAAGTAGAACAAGCCGAAAGTAACTGCCCCACCTGCAATCAGTGAAAACAGAAAACGAATCATTACTGATCTCCAGCTATTGAAATTCTCAGGTTATCACCTGTTGCTTTTATCTGGTCCATAACTTTAACCACTGTGCCATGTTTTGCTTCTTTATCAGCCTGCAAAATTACAACTTCAGTAGGTTGTTCTGCTAATAAACTCTCAATTTTTGCTGAAATACGTTCAACATCAATTTGCTGTTTATCAATCCAGATTGCACCATCACTACGTATAGCAACAAAAATGTTAGCATTTTTTTGCTTTGTAGCTTGGGCTGCTTTTGGTTTATTAACCTCTATACCAGCCTCTTTAACGAACGATGTTGTTACGATAAAGAAAATAAGCATGATAAATACGATGTCAAGCATTGGCGTCATATCAACCGCTGCTTCTTCTTCTTCACGAAAACGTTGTTTACGTGCCATATTTAATTCTCTCTCTAGTGATGAGGCATGCTATCTATAAGTTTGGCTTTCACCACTCTCGCTCTTGCCTCAAGGCGTGAGCTAAAGAAAACTCCAGATAGTGCCGCAACCATTCCAGCCATTGTTGGGATTGTTGCCATTGAAATACCAGATGCCATTAAACGCGCATTACCTGTACCCTGTGTCGCCATAGTCTCGAATACTGAGATCATGCCGGTAACGGTACCGAGTAAGCCTATTAATGGACAAATAGCCACTAATGTTTTAATCAACAACATACGCTGATCTAATTTTTCAGACGCTTCAGAAATCCATGCTTCACGGATTCTGTGTGCGTACCAAGACGTAGTGTCTTGGCGGGCATCCCACTTTCCTACAATTTCCTTCGATACACGAGGAAATTCAGAAAGTAGGAACCAATAGCGCTCAATCATTAATACCCACATAAGAAAGAGTGCTATCGCGACCACGTATAAAACCTGGCCGCCTGTGCCAACAAAATCCCTGACAGATTCCCATAACTCCATCAGGACTAGCATTAGGCTTTCTCCTTCTCCGCGTGAGACGCGATGATACCAGCACTTTGCTCATCAAGGATGTGTAATACCGACTTACTACGACCTGCAACAATTGAGTGAAGTAGAATAAGTGGTAATGCTGCAATTAGACCTAGCGCTGTAGTTACAAGAGCTAGAGAGATATTACCAGCCATAATCTTCGGATCGCCTGTACCGAACAATGTGATTGTTTGGAATGTTAAGATCATACCGATAACAGTACCTAGTAGACCAAGTAATGGTGCGATAGCAGCCAAGATCTTGATAATGTTGATACCCGCTTCGATGCGTGGCGTTTCACGTAGAATCGCTTCATCAAGTTTAAGCTCAAGATTTTCAACATCTTGGTTTTTGTTATCAGTGTACACTTTAAGAACACGACCCAGTGGATTATTTGAATTCGGAGCAGATAGGTTTTTAAGCTGGCTCTTAATTTTACCCGTAGTCATGGTTAAATCAACGAAACGAATTAAGAAGATTAATAGGCCAACGATTAGCAATGCTGTGATGATGTAACCAACTTCCGCACCTTGCTTATAGTATTCCATAAGCGATTTTTTCTGCGTATTGATGCGTAATATAGCACCACGAGTTGGATCCACATAAACACCTGCATAGTTATCAGAAGACGTACCTTCTAAATCACTAATACCGTCTAGGATATAGCTATCTGGCTGTTTACCTAAAGGTTGAATCGATTTAGTTTCTGGTGAATAAATTAAGTAACCTTCATCTGTAACTAAGTTGAAGTTACCAATACGTGTTACTTCCTTCATTGAAGAATTGCCGTCAAGACCAGCAACTTCAGTTTCAAATGTAGAAACTTTAGCTGACTCAGTCATTTCAGTTTGTAATGCAATCCAAAGCTCTTCAAGTTCACGTACTGTTGGAAGCTCTTTTGCTGCCGCTAGTGAACGTAAAACTTCAGCACGACCTGGCTTTTCAGCAGAAACAAGTGATGCTTCAATTGAACCAATTGCATCAGCTGCTGCACGACGTACAACACCAAACATCTCACCTAACGTACCTTGAGCGTTTTGAAGAGCTTGCTCTTTTTCCGCTAAAGTATTTTCGTTTTGTGCATATTCTTTACTTAAACGATCACCACGTGCTTTTTCATCAGCTAATTGGCTTTTCGCTTTATTAAGTAACGCTTGCTTATCAGCACGAGCTGAAAGGAATTCTTGCTCACGTTGCTTATTAATTTTACCTTCAGAGATACGTTCTTGCTTTACTTGCTCAAGAATTTTGTCTAAAGCATCAGTATTTGCATGTGCGTTAAGCGCGGTACCTGCAGAAACAGAGAGTACTGCTGCAACAGCAAAACCTTTAAATAGTTTCTTCATTATTGATTACTCCGCGCCAAAGATTGGTAGTTTAACAAGTTCTAATGTCGCTTGTTTACGCGCCATACGAATCACTTCTTTAACAGGGTTAAGGTATTCTTCACCTAATTTTTCCCACTGTTTAGTGTTGTTATTCCAAACCCAAGCGTGTTTAAGGTCAAATGATTGCGCAACATAAGTGATACGACCTAAACGACCGAAATCAACGTTAATGTTTTTGCCTTCTGACTCTAAAGTACCTTGTGTTGCATTAACGGCAGAGCTGTAAGAAGCTTCTACTGTATATGCTTCAAGTACCTGACGGAATTTCTCAGAAGTCGTAACTGACGATGAAGCCATAATGTCACGAAGTGTTTCAACACGTCCCATACGATTTTCAAGGTTAAACGGAACATCCGCTTGAATGAACTCCTCAAGCGTATCGATCATGCGATACATCAAAGGAACAACATTTTGCTTAGTGTTGTCTATAGTTGCTATTTGACGATCAAACGATTCAATAGAATCGTTTTGGTCTGCGACCAAACGTGCTACGTGATCGTTATATACTTTTAAAAGCTCAGTTTCATCAACAAGGCCACGGTACTCAGCTACTAGATCTTGAGTTTGACCGAAGATATTGTCAATTTTAGTTTGAGACTTAACAGCAGACTTTTGAATTTGTTGATCTGCGTTTTGCACATCTTTCAAAGGATCTGCAATCACATTGCTGCTTGCAAATGCAAAAGCGCCAACCAACGCAGTTGCTACAAGACTCTTTCTGATTTTAACAGACATAGTTCCCAACCAATTAAGTAATGTTACTTTTATAATTAAATTACCCTCCGAAGAGGACAACCCAGATATCTTTAACGGATATCAACTATCCAATAATGCTGAATGCAATGCACGCTGTCAACTTCATGTTTAGAATTAACAATAAATAAATTATCTTTATCAACTCATCCAGCACAAAAAGAAATAATAATTTAACACAGTGATAACAAAGCACACTTTAATAATACACACTTTAATAATACCAGTGTAACCCTATGCAACGTTGAGTTATTTTGATAGTCAATGCATTAAAAAACATAAATGTAACATTAATTAATTTTTTTTGCTGTGTATAAAGACGTAAAAAAAAATAGAGACGATGAATACAATTGATAAAAAAATAGATAAATGTGCAATTTTTACACTAAGAGATAGTTATGCTTTACAGCCATAGTTAAATACTTATTCTACGCCTAGTTCTGTTAGCCTATAAAACAACCTAGTAGTAAATCAAAATGCTGATAAATGACTATTATATATGTAATTTACTAACATGCTTAAGTCTTATGAAATAGGCACTCTTTTAAGTCGGTATTTTCGACTTTAACAAACTGAAGGTAGCTTGTAATTTATATTGTTGCTGTTTAAGTTACTAATTGGATTAGCTATGCGGTGTCGACTGTAAAATCATTATAAATAAGTTCACTGTAGCTAATGCACAAACAGATTCAGTTACCCATCAATAATGAGATGCTAGTGAGGACATTGATGATAGATATTAAATGCTATTAGAAGAATACGCGTGTTATCTCAACTATCAAAAGTTAATCATTAATACTGAGAAGTTACATGTATATATTCGAGGGATTACTTTGACTTTAGTCATTACTATAAAACATTAATTAAGAAGTAATGTTACATTAGATTAGTATGAATTAGGGTAAATTATCAAAAGAGGAGAGATTATGGTGAAACAGAGACCTGCTTCACCAAGATGAACATAGTTCACATAAAATAAATTATGCTACTTCTACATTCTCAGCTTCAGGGCCTTTTTGACCTTGTTTGATGCTGAATGTCACTGCTTGACCTTCGCTAAGAGTGCGAAAACCAGAACCAGTGATAGCACTGAAGTGTACAAACACGTCAGGACCATTTTCTTGTTCAATGAAACCAAAGCCTTTAGCTTCGTTGAAGAACTTAACTTTACCAGTAGTTGACATACCATGTTTTCCTGTAAGTCAAAATTTAAAATTCAGCCATAAATTGGCTATAACCTTCCCTGAGTGAATGCCCAAAAAATCTTTGGGGTAAGGCACAGGAAGTAATAATTGACCAAACAGGTAACCATAAACGCCGTACTTTAACCATAAATTCTATACGCAAAAACTCAAAGCAAGTTAAGGTTAACACAATAAATTCGTTTTAGCTCTATTAATTGATAAATATTTTAGACAGGATGCAACGTAGGCTTAATTGCTGATTTTACAAGCAATAACTGCATATAAATAAAATTAATATGCAGTTATTTGATGCTTTAAATAATCACTTTACCTGCCAATCAATTGTGCCTTGTGCTTTTATAGGCACAACATGCGAGTCTCCTAACGGGTAGCTAGCAGGTACTTGCCAAGGTTCTCTCACTAAAGTAACGGTTTCTGTATTGCGTGGTAAATTATAAAAGTCAGCACCAAAGTGGCTGGCAAAACCTTCAAGTTTATCAAGCGCATTAGCATCATCAAATGTTTCAGCGTACAACTCTAATGCAGCATGCGCAGTATAAGCACCAGCACAACCACATGCAGCTTCTTTTTTGTTTTTGTAATGTGGTGCTGAATCAGTACCCAAGAAAAACTTCTCACTGCCACTGGTAGCGGCTTCAATCAACGCTTGCTGATGGATATTACGTTTTAAAATAGGTAAGCAGTAATAATGTGGCCGAATGCCGCCGGCAAGCATATGGTTACGGTTATATAATAAGTGATGAGCAGTAATAGTTGCAGCCACATTTCCAGACGCACTTTTCACAAACTCCACGGCCTCTTTGGTCGTAATGTGTTCAAGTACAATTTTAAGTTCGCTAAAATCTGCCACCACATCAGCTAAGATGGTTTCAATAAAAATTCTTTCACGATCAAAAATATCAATAGCTGAATCAGTTACTTCCCCGTGTACCAGTAATAACATCCCCACTTCTTGCATTGCTTCGAGTACCGGGTAAATATTTTTAATAGATGTAACACCCGAATCAGAATTAGTTGTTGCCCCTGCAGGATATAATTTTGCAGCTACAATTTTACTTGTGGCTTTGGCTTTACGAATTTCGTCAGGCGTTGTTTTATCCGTGAGGTAAAGTACCATTAACGGTTCAAAGTTATTCTGTGGCTTTGCTGCCATTATACGCTCTCGATAGGCAAGAGCAGTGTCGGTACAGGTCGCTGGGGGCACTAAATTTGGCATTATAATCGCGCGACCCATGTAACGGCTTACATCGCGCACAGTATCCACTAACTGATCACCATCACGTAAATGTATATGCCAATCATCTGGACGTGTCAGAGTTAATGTAGATAATTTAATTGGTCCTGAGTTACTCATAAGTCTATTTCCCACAGCTGAATTTAGTTGATCATATTGTTCTGATGTAACTGAGTAAAGATTTTATTCATATTAATACGTTAAAGCACAAAGAACTTTATAAAAACACGTTATTTCAAGTCATTATTTCTATAATTACTTTGTTAATAAATTAATACTGGGTTAACGTTATAGGCATGTACTAAATAAATTAGTTTGTATTAACCCTATTGCCTATGTCAAAAAAACCTGATTTTGCTTCTGCGCTTGAAATTAAAACTGAGCAACTAAGCATTATTAACCAGTTTTCATCAAGCCTATTACAACTTGAAAAGTTAGATGAACTATTTGCGTATGTAGCCTCACAAGTGGTAAAACGCTTAGGCTTTGTTGAGTGCGTGATATATTTGGCCGAGCCAGATAAAAAAAAACTATTTGAAGTAGCATCGATAGGAATAGATGACAAAATAGGTAGTTATAATATAACTCGAAAAACGATTAATTTTGATCAAGGTATTACGGGCTATGTTGCCTCAACAAGCCAGCCTGTAATGACTGGTGATGTTACAACAGATAAGCGCTATATTGCAGATTCACGCCCTGCGCTTTCTGAATTATGCGTTCCGCTTATTTATAATGAGCAAGTGTTCGGTGTCATTGACTGCGAACACCCCGCTCGTAATTACTTTACAGATGCACACTTAGAAATTCTAACCACTGTTGCGCATCTGCTAAGCGCTAAAATAAACCATGTAAAAACAGTTAGTAACCTTCAAGCCACAGTGACTCAGTTAAACGCTGCCCAGCAACTTGAGCGTAGCATGCTGCAAATCGCTAATTTAACTTACCAAGCCAATGACTTAGATACTTTTTTTGAATCTATTCATAATATTATAACCACCTTAGTCCGTGCCGATAACTTCTTTATTGGCCTTTACAATAAGCAAGTAGATATTTTAGAAATTGTTTATATTATCGAGGAAGGCGTGCGCTCAAGTGTGCACACCAAAATATCGAAAGAGCAATTAAAAGATACAGCCTCTTACTATCTGCTCAATGCTGACGCTCCAATGCTGATGTCTAAAGAACAGTATCAACAACACATAGACGAAGGCCACTTCAAAATGATAGGCCGAGAAGCAGAGTCATGGCTGGGAGTTCCCTTTAAAGTCAGTGACAAAATAAGTGGTGTTATTGTTATTCAAAGTTATAACAGCGCACACCACTACAATCATCACGACCTCGATTTACTCACTTATGTAAGCCGCCAAGTCAGTATGGCTATTGATCGCCAACTTTCTCGACAAGAGCTTGAGCACAAAGCATTACATGACGAATTAACAGGCCTTGCCAACCGCTCATTACTCATCGAACGGATAAAGCACGCCATTATGCGCCTCACTCGCTCACCAAAAAATACCATGCATTGTTTGTTATATCTTGATTTAGACCGTTTCAAGAGTATTAATGATTCGCTTGGTCATGAAGTAGGTGATCATTTTTTAATAACTATTTGCAGCGTTATAAAAAAATCAATTCGTAATACCGATACCTTTGCTCGTCTTGGTGGTGATGAATTTGCCATTTTTATGGAAAATATTACTCATAAAAACCAAGTCTATGAAGCATTAAGATGTATTAAAAAATCATTAGCTAAGCCACTGGATATTGATGGCTATTTATTACAAGCTTCTACCAGTATTGGGGTCGCATTTAGTATACAAGACACCGACAAAGCATTTGAGCTATTAGAACAAGCTGATGCAGCCATGTACGAAGCTAAATCATCAGGACGTGGACAAGTTAAGTTTTTTAATAATACCATGCGTAAAAAGCTGAAAAACCATGCTGATATTGAAAATGACTTACAGCAAGGCATAGAGCAAAACGAGTTCGAACTTTATTTTCAACCTATATTTGAAATTCAAATCAGTAGGATAACGGGCTTTGAAGCCCTTGTACGCTGGCACCACCCTACAAGAGGGTTTGTGTCGCCTAATGACTTCATCCCCGTAGCGGAAGATACCGGGCAAATAATCAATCTCGACTTACACTTATTAGACTTAGCCGCGCAACATATAGCCCTCTGGCATCAGCAAGGTAAACGTTTTTTACGTATTACTGTTAATGTTTCTTCAAGGCACTTTGCAAGCCTCGACTTTGTTTCGCAACTCCATGCTATTTATAATAAATACCAGTTGCCATTGGGATCTTTATGCTTGGAGATAACCGAATCAGGATTAATCGAAAACCTTGCCTTAGCCACCGATATTATTCAAGGGCTTGCACCATTAAAAGTAAAGTTATGCCTTGATGATTTTGGCACTGGTTACTCGGCACTAGGTTACCTTCATCAATTACCCATTCATGTACTAAAAATTGATAAGAGCTTTATTGACCATTTACATCACGGTCAAAACCCTTTAGTTGATGCCATTTTATCCTTGGCGCAATCATTAGAGTTAGATGTCGTTGCAGAAGGGATAGAAACAGAGCAGCAATTAGCTATTTTACGAAACACCCAGTGTAATTTTGGCCAAGGCTTTTTAAAGTCAAAACCATTACCCGCAGCCGACGCCATTAAACTGATTGATAAGCCACTGTAAATATAATAAAAAAGCCCTGAACATG
>NZ_JBQSVO010000119.1:0-11246 GCF_052376275.1 Pseudoalteromonas sp. AOP7-A1-14
AAGTAAATCAGAGTAATTAATAATACTAATCCATTTTAATCGTTGCTATTAAAATGGATTAGTAGGCCACTTAGGCTATAGGATAAATAATGATGAAAATGAATGTTGCGTGTGCAAAGTTTCCCAATATAGCGTTAGTTATAGGTGTTTTATTTGCTGCTATTGCAACCTTAATGGTATTTGGGTGTTCCTTAGGGTTTTGGGATGCAATAACAGGATTTAGAGCAAGTAATAATTATAATAATTTATTAGGCTACAGCGTACTTGCTTTAGCACTACTTTCATTAATATACAGCGTTAAATACCATATAAATAAAGGGATATTAAAGTCAGTAATTACGCTTCTAATTGGCTTAGGTATTTTAGCCCCGAGTGTTATTAATATTTTTAGCAACTCTGAAAAATTTCCACCAATACATGACATAACCACTAATATTGAACAGCCTCCAGAGTTTGAGTTTTTAATCGAAAGTCATGAGGGTAGAAAAAACTCATTAATTTATGGCGGCGATAATATCGCAAAACAACAGAGACAAGCTTACCCAAATATTCAACCAATTCAATCAGAGCTAAGTGTTGAGGGAGCGTACCTTCATGCGCTAAATACGGCTTATGAAATGCAGTGGAAAATTGTTTATCAAAACCCAAGTCTACTCAGTTTTGAAAGCATTGCACAAACCCCTTTTTTTAACTTTTCAGATGATGTAATTGTAAAGATCACTGCTTATAAAAAAGGAAGCCAAATTGATATTCGCAGTGTGTCGCGTATTGGTCGGGGTGATAGGGGGGTTAACGCTAAGCGTATTCTTGAATTCATTAAACTATTTAAAACAAACACTTATTAATTTTTATTACCGTTTATTACATTGCTATTAATTTAACGTTGTTTAAGGATTCGATTCTAAATGAAAAAATATATTTTTGCTGTGGTACTTTGTTTACCTAGCTTATTTATTATGAAAACTGCGAGTGCAGATAACTTGTTAGAAGTTTATGAAGTTGCTATTGCTAACGATCCGACTGTGTTAAAAGCAAAAGCTGACGCTGAGGCGCAGTCTTACGAAAGTGATACTGCAATGAGTGCTTTGTTACCGCAAATTGGTTTAACCATGGGTTATACAAAAAGTAACTCAACCTCATTTCAAAGTGTGGGCGATTTAACAAATCAAGTTGAGGTGCAAAGTGATGCTGATGCGTTCTCTCGGGGCATTACCTTAAGTCAAACTCTATTTGATTTAGGAGCATGGAACACATTAGATATTGCAGACAAACAAGCACTGCAAGCAACCGCTCAATACGACGAAGCTAAGCAAAATTTAATCGTACGCGTTGCTCAAGGGTACTTTAATGTATTAAGTGCACTTGATGATCTTGAGTTTACTCAGGCCGAAAAGCGTGCAATAAACCGCCAGCTAGAGCAAACAAAACAACGTTATGCCGTTGGGTTAACAGCTATTACAGACGTACATGAAGCACAAGCGCAGTACGACAACTCGGTCTCTCAAGAGATCATTACGAGTAACTCAGTCGAAACAGCCCGTGAAGAACTGCGTGAAATAACAGGTAAATATCATGCAAAGCTAAGCTTTTTAAATACAGATAATTTTTCAATGGTTAAACCTGTAAAACGTTCAAACGATTTTGTTAAAGTAGCCCAAGGAAAAAACATTAGCTTACAAGTCTCCAAAGTAATGGTTGGCATAGCTAAACAGCAAATTAAATTAGCACAAGCTGGGCATTATCCAAAGCTTACATTAGATGCAACATACGGAGATTCACTCAGCGATGGAACTATTAACAATGTAAACTTTAACGACCAATCACGCAGTGACTCAAGTTCTGTAGGTATTAACCTTAGCGTTCCTTTATATTCAGGTGGTGCGACCGCAGCTGCAACGAACCAAGCGCGCGCATTTTATGTATCTGCAAGCCAAGATCTAGAAACAAATCTTCGTGCAGTGACACGCTCTATAATAATATCTTATAACCAAGTTGTATCTGATATTGCAACGTATAAAGCACTAGAACAAGCTGTTGTTTCAGCGCAAAGTGCGCTAAAAGCCACAGAGGCGGGCTTTGAAGTAGGTACTCGAACTATTGTTGACGTACTCGTTAGTACACAAAGCTTGTATGATGCAAAACGTAACTTAGCCGATGTGCGTTATCAATATGTGCTATCGACCCTTAGCTTAAAGCAAGCAACAGGGACACTAACAGGCGATGATTTAGTCGCAATTAATGAGGGCTTAAAAGCGCTCTAGGCACTTATTTTGTGTTCAAATAGCAAGTGTATAATAAGTTAAATATGAGCAATTAATATCGAATCTACATGGCAAGATTAATGGAAGAGATGAAGTATGGAATGTCTTATCCAAAATAGCGCCTAGATATTAAGCCCCAGTGAAGTGCTGAGTTCTACATCTTCAGGTTATTTAGTATATAAGGTGCAGGCAGGTTTCCATGGCGAAATTCAGATCCTTATTTTGGCATATGGCTACCATTAATAGGCGGTTTAATTCATGGTAAAAAATGGAATCTACCTGGTTTATTATTGCTCACATAATTACTTAGTTTATACACATTAATAGTGCCAAAAGTGATTAAAGTTTGCCAAGAATAAATACGCCATTCACTCTAAGAGAACGGCGTGAACATCATATATTCAGCTTTTTATATTATTTATTGCAGCATAAAGGTTTCGTATTCTAGCTCTTCAAATTGCTTTGAAAGCCAAAATAATCCGACTACCGAGGTAATTATAGTGGCTAATGCAAAGCCATAACCATAAAACTGCGGGCCTAAGGCTATTGATAGTAAAGTTAAAACAATATTTATTAGTAAAAATAACCCAGCTAAAAAAAGTACTGTTGAGCGTTTATCTAAATAAAACAAAACATTTAAAATAGATAAAAATATAACCTGTACGCCTACACCGACCACATCAATAAATACTAACGTTTTATAGTTGGGATCAATACCAATAAAAGTCAGTATCTGTTCACCCCATAATAATAAGCATGTTTTAGTTAAGTATTTCGGCGCTGGTATAAATCTGTTCATTATCCAGCACATAGTTTGGGATGACTTTTCGGCTGGTGGCTGGGTCTGTTTACATAGGAAAAAGAAAGGCTAGTTCACAACTTAGCTTTTAAGAAAACTTAACCACTCATCAGGCTCAGCTAAAATAAATTCAATATTGTGATTTTCTTGGGTTGTAATTTTAATACTGTTGCGGTTAATGGAAATTATGTCAGCAGCTTTGGTAGAAGACTTTTCAACGTGGACTATTGATTCCAGTTTAATTGCATATGAGCCTAATTGAAGCTGCTTATTTAACGCTTTAAAATGCAGTAAGTGGTCAGTTAAAGTTAAACGGCCATCAGCTTTAGCTACACCTAACTGCAATGTCGCGTAGCAACTTTTAAGTTGAGTTACTTTGTCTAGTGCTGCATTCATTTTCGCTCCATGATGGTCACATGTTGTTATTATTTTTTAGAGTGTAATTGGCTAATTTAAATGTGTCAATAATGTAAAATAAATGTTTTTATCTGGTCGTTTTTGCTCATATTATAAAAAATATCGTTGTTTTTTATCTTTAATTTGTTGTTTTTTAAGTGATAAGTAGGCACTGATAGTCAGTAACACTTGAAACAACGATGAGATTATAATTATATTTGAATTCAATGTTCTAGATAAGTTATTAGCTAAATTTAACTCTGTAACCCAGGCCAAAGTAAGCATTAAAATTAAAGCTATATGTAAATAGCGTTGTAAACTTATTTTAAAGGTGAGGTTTTTCCAATAGCTTAAAATAATTAACATAACGCTAATTATTGGCACAATAATAATAAAGCTAAAAATAGAGCTGTGTTTAGCCGGTATAATGCTCTGATTTGCCTCAATATGATTACAAGCATTAACAAGACTTGCTAAAAATAAAACGTTAGTTGCTTTTATTATTTTTTTAACATGCTGGTTTTCTTAGTTAAAATTAGTGAAACGAGGTTGTACTTAATGCCATGAGCAAACGCAGCTTTTGGTACAAAGCTGGCTTGATTGTTTATAAATAAAAGCAAGACTAGACCGAATAAGTTTCAACCCTTTAAGGTTAACAAGCCCTAAGCAAGCTTACCCATGTGCCATGATCAACTCTTTTGCGTTTGCTCGGGCGGTTTTACTTATGTTGTCGCCTGCGAGCAGCCTTGCTATTTCATCAACTCGGCCTGCTTTGTTCAATGGCAGCATGTGGGTAAAGGTTTCGTCATTAGCTATTTCTTTGGCAACAAAAAATTGTTGATGAGCAGAGCTTGCAACTTGCGGTAAATGAGTAACGCAAATTACTTGTGTGGATTGTCCTAACTGGCGTAATAGCTTACCAACAGCTGAGGCGGTTGGACCTGAAATACCTACATCCACCTCATCAAAAATAAGCGTAGGTGTAGTTACTTTTTGCGCTATTATCACTTGAATAGCTAAGCTGATACGTGACAGCTCACCACCCGATGCAACCTTTGAGAGCGGCTGTAGGGGTTGTCCGGGGTTGGTTGATACTAAAAACGATACGGTATCAAACCCTAAGCTGTTTGGGGGGCGCCCAGGCTGAGGTGTCAGGGAAATTTCAAATACGCCATTTTCCATTGATAAATGCGCCATGCTTTCGCTAATAAGCGTATTTAATGTTTTAGCAGCTATTAGGCGGCTATCGCTTAATGCTTGAGACGCTTTGATATATAAGTTTAAAGCGTGTTCAATTTCGCATTCAAGCTCAGCCAATCGGGATGAATTATTACTGATTGATTCTAGTTCTTGTGCAATATCTTGGTGAAAATCAACCAATTGTTCGGGCTTTATATGATGTTTGCGGGCTAAATCCATCGCGCCTGTTAAGCGTGTTTCAACTTCATCTAGCCGGGCAGGATCAAGATCGCTTTGTTCAGTGTAGCCACGTATTTCTCGGCTGGCTTCTTCAACTTGTACCGCAGCCTCTGCTAGTAGTGCTGCAACGCTTGATAGGTTTTCGTCGTAATTAGCTAGTTCAGCGAACTGTTGGGCGCTGTGTTGTAATAGTGAGCAGGCATTTTGCTCATCACTTTCATACAGTGCTTGTAGCTCACGTTGGCAGGCTTCTATTATTGTTTGACTATGGCTTAACTTATAATGCTCGGCTTCAATTTCTACAAATTCATCTGGTTGTAGTGCAAATTCATCAAGCTCAGCAACTTGATATTCTAGTAGCTGTTTTTGTGCCGCTTGCTGTTGTTGTTGCTGCTCAAGCCGGGTAAATTCTTTTTGTAAAGACTGGTATTCATTGCAGCTATGACGTACTGATTCTATGAGTTCAGAGTGGCCTGCATATTCATCAAGGAGCTGCAATTGGTGCTCGCTTTTTAATAAGTGTTGATGCGCATGCTGGCCATGGATTGAAATTAAATATTGGCCAAGTTCTTTAAGCTGTGTAGCTGTGACAGGACTGCCGTTTATATAGCTTTTACTACGACCATTTTTACAAATAACACGCCTGAGCAA
The DNA here is from genome assembly GCF_052376275.1 of Pseudoalteromonas sp. AOP7-A1-14. Lineage (NCBI taxonomy): Bacteria > Pseudomonadati > Pseudomonadota > Gammaproteobacteria > Alteromonadales > Pseudoalteromonadaceae > Pseudoalteromonas > Pseudoalteromonas sp. AOP7-A1-14. The sequence goes on from NZ_JBQSVO010000119.1 coordinate 5,527, forward strand.
GCACTCTTGCTCGTCATTTGAGAGCATGTTTTCTGTTAAAAATGCGTTAGCAAGAGGGAGTTGAGTGAGGTCAAACTCGGCGCATATTTCGGCGCGGTCAGAGCCTGGGCGAACGGCTGAGGCTTCAGCGCGCTCACCTAAGCACAGTGATAAAGCATCAATTGCAATTGATTTACCTGCGCCCGTTTCGCCAGTTATAGCGCTCATGCCGGCGTGCCATTCTGTGCTTAAGTTACTTACAATTGCAAAATCTTTAATTTCTAAACCAATTAACATACTGTTCATCCATCCAGTCATTTAACTGTCAATTTATACAGTGTTTTTACTTTTTGCAAATTAAATTTCAGCTTTTATACAATGAAAGTTACTTTTTTGAACGCTATATTATTCAATTTTTTATTATTATCAAGAGCATCTGAGCATAAAGAAGGTATTTTAAGCATGGTAATTAATACAGGGAAAATTTAGTTATAAAACACTTTATTAAAAGTAATACCGGTTTGAATTCGCTTTGCAAAAATGCCTAGACGTTGCGTTAGTTCGTCGTGTGTATCTGTGAGGTAGGATTTGGTTAGTTCATTGCTTGCCTGTTTTGTTTGCTAGGTTATTAAATAAGACCCAAGCAAGAAGGTAGAGGCAATAGAGCAAAAAACTTCAAGCGGATATTGTTATTATTTTTTGCTGATAACGAATGGTCATTTTTAGGTGTTTTGCGCTAAAGGGTTAGTTAGCGCAATAAAGTTAGTATAAACGGCTGCCCCAATTTAATTTGGTACGCAATACATGATAATAAGAGTAGTCTTTTGGATGAATAAGCCTTAATTTTTTATCGGCTTTTTTTATCACTACTTCATCACCAGGTAATACTGCAAGCACCACGTGACTATCACAACTGACTTGCAAGCTGTCGGTGTTATCAAGGCTGAGTTTTAAACGTACTTCGTTATCGGCATCAATTACTAGTGGGCGACTTGATAAGGTATGTGGAAACATTGGTACTAACGAAATCGCATTTAATTCAGGGGTTAAAATTGGCCCGCCTCCAGAAAGAGAGTAAGCAGTAGAGCCCGTTGGAGTAGAAACAATTAAGCCATCAGATCGCTGAGAAAACACAAAAGCGTCATTAACAAAAGCCTCAAATTCAATCATATGCGCTACTTTATCGGCATGTAGTACGGCTTCGTTAACAGCCGAATTTGCACTTTTAAGCTCAGCATGGCGGTATACTTCAACTTCTAATAAGAAGCGATTTTCTTCAATGTATTGGCCGCTTAGTACTTGCTCTAGGCTTGCTTCAAAGCCTTCTGGGTCTAAATCAGTTAAAAAGCCTAAGTTGCCTCGGTTAACGCCAATAACCGCGACATTAAAACGCGCTAATACGCGAGCTGCGCCCAGCATATTACCATCACCGCCAACCACAATAGCTAAATCGGCTTGTTCTCCAAGCTCTATTAATTTAACTAGCTTTTGGCGTGGTACATCTTTCAACTGATGGCCGGTACGTTGTTCAACTATTACCGTAAACCCGAGCGCATTTAAGAATGTATATAAACGCTGTAATGTTGCAGCAGCATTTACATGATTTGGTTTGCCTATTAAGCCAATTGTTTTAAACGGTGATTCCATGTTAAATACATCATTAGTATGAATATCAGTAGAGTAACGTAAAACGAGCAGCTTTGAAAATACAGATTTTACACTTGAAAAAATCTTTTCAGCCCCGATATACGTTGTATGCATAAAGATGTAGATACCATGATTTTAAATCCACGCGATCAACAAATATTTTCCGCCGTTATGAGCATGTATTGCAACGGTGAAGGCCTTCCAGTGGCATCAAGCCGGATTGCAAAACAAAAAGGTATGGCTGTGTGTTCTGCGACAGTAAGGAGTGTTATGGCACGTCTTGAAAAAGTAGGGCTTTTATATTCACCGCATACATCAGCGGGGCGTGTGCCTACCAATGCCGGCTTTGACTATTGGCTGGATGAGTTCTTTCCACTTGCTGAAATTGCCAGTTATTGGGAACCTAAACAAGCTGAACTTGTTGAGCTTGCTCATGGTTTGAGTCAACGCTATCAAGTATGTTGTTGTGTGGGATTACCGCAAGTGAGCTCGCAGCAAGTATTTAGAGTAGAAGTACTTGATTTTGATAGTAGCGATTGGCTTGTACTTATTCTTGACAGAGCCGGGCAAAGCCACAATATTTGTATTCATAAACCTGATGATGCAAGCGATACGGTTCGTTACCATTTTGCAACGTGGCTGAATACTGTATTTAGTCAGCAAACTTTAATGGAAGGTTTGTATCGCATGCAAGCGATGGCGAATACGGCACCACGAAATTGTCATTCATCATTGAATCAGTGGACGAGGGAATTAAGCCATAAACTGGGATCCGACAACAGTATTGTGGTGGGAGAGCATTACCTTTATAAAAAAATTGATTGCGAGCAAAATTTAAATATTGGTGTTTCTTTTTTAAATTATGTTGAAGATAAACTGGCCTTTAGGAATGGTTTGTCGGTACTCGGTGCTGGACAACTTCCTTTTAGTGAGTGTGATGAGTTAATTACGATAAGTGTTCCTTATTTTCAAAACCAAGGATACCAAAGCCGCTTTTGTGTTATTTGCCCTAAATCGGCGCAAATTGAAGCAATCATCCAAGAATTTAAACTAATCGAGTCGATGAGTACTTGAATCTTTTCATTCAATCCCCATAATTACCGCAGTTATAAAGAATTGGAGTAAATTAATTATGTCTGAGCAGACAAAGACACCAGAGCAAGAAGCACAATTAAACGAAGAGTTTGAGCAAATGCAAGCAGAGGTTGATGCTGCCGTTGATGCAGCAGATGGTGTTGAAAATGAAGAAGCATCAAGCCCAGAAGCTGAAATCGCTATGCTATATAGCGAACTTGAATCGGCTAAACAAACAATTTCTGATCAAAAAGATGGTGTTGTGCGTGCCGCAGCTGATGTTGAAAATATACGTCGTCGTGCAGCGCAAGATGTTGAAAAAGCACATAAGTTTGCACTTGAAAAATTTGCCAACGAACTACTACCAGTAATTGATAATCTAGAACGTGCGATTGAGTTTTCGGATAAAGAAAACGAAGCATTAAAGCCGTTACTTGATGGTATCGATATGACAGTTAAGAGCTTTAATGAGGCGGTTGCTAAGTTTGGTGTTGAAATTGTTAACCCAGAAGGCGAGCAATTTAACCCTGATTTTCATCAGGCGATGTCTATTCAGCCAAGTGATGATGTGTCAGCAAATACGGTATTAGCTGTTATGCAAAAAGGTTATACATTAAATGGTCGTTTATTACGCCCTGCAATGGTGATGGTATCTAAAGCCACTGACGCTTAGTTTGCTTTTTTAAATGTGTCTGGTTAAATAAGTTTATAAAATGCCCGTTAAATACGGGCATTTTTTTTCTCTCGAGCACGATGCAAAAGCTGAGCAATTAAGGTAAGTACTAACGCGCTAAACATTAAGCTTGAAAAAGGTACCGCGTTTTGTGCATGCATCAGCGCAAGTATTGGTCCAACTAACGCACCACTACCAAACCGTAAAGTACCAATGACTGCGGTTGCGGTGCCTGAGTTTTTCTCAAACTCCATTAAAATAAGTGCATCTGCGTTACTGGCTATTACCCCTAAGCTCATCATTAGTGGTGCAATTGCGGCAACTACATAAAATAACGGGAAGCGCAAAATACTAAAAGTAAGTAAGGTACTGCCGGCGATAAAACCAACTGTAAGCCCATAATAAAGCATTTTACGTGAGCCAATACGCGGTACTATACGGGTATTTAAAAAGTTACCAAACATGAGTGCCATGACATTAAAAGCAAACAGTACACCAAATAGTTGCTCTGAGACTTTAAAGTAATCAAGATAAACAAAAGGTACAGCGGTTAAAAAGCAAAAAAAGCCAAACGATACAAACATTGAGCTGGCAATATCAGCGTGAGCCCCTTTATTTTTAAATACCGTTTTGTAGCTATCAAAAAATAATGCAAAGCCTTTTAATGGGCTTTTAAAAATAGGGATATCAATAAGGTAAATTTGTACAAAGACTAAAATAGCCAAGCTGTAGCTTGCCAGAACCAAAAAGATAGTTTGCCAATGTGAAAAGCCCATAATAGCTGAACCCACCGTTGGGGCTATAAGCGGTGCGACCATCATGATCATCGAAACATACGACATACCCTTTGCAGTGTCTTTTTGGTAAATATGACGAATAATGCCGGGAACGACAACCGTTGCTGCGGCGCCAGTAAATGCTTGTAAAATGCGCAGACCCCAAAATAAATGAATGTCGTTACAAAAAGCCAGTGCCAATGAACTAATCGCGAAACCAATTAAGCCTATTTTTGCAAGTACACGGCGGCCAATTTGATCAGCGATGGGCCCAAAAAATAGCATGCCAAGAGAGTAACCGGCTAAATATAAACTGAGAGATATTTGCACGTTTGGCATATCTGTATTGAGATCATTTGCAATCACTAGCATGGCTGGCAAATACATATCAATTGCCAAAGGAGTAATAGCAACAATACTTGCTAATAATGGCAGTAAAAGGCGTTTATTAAAAAATGCCGGAGAGTCTTGCATAATCTACTCTAATAAATAAAAGGCTCTTATAGTGTAACAGTACGATGAATGCCTGGGTACTTAGTTTGCCTGCTAAGTTTATTCTTTAGCCTTGCAGTTAAGATGTTCTTTTATTATATATTGCATGGTGATGTTAAATAGTTTTTGGTTTGTTATATTACATTTATTATACATGACTTTGAGTTAATGATTGTTTATTGAGGGAATCGAATGAAAAAATTAGTGTTAGCTGCATTAGCTGCTGCTGTATTAGTTGGCTGTAAAACATCACCAACAGGACGTACTCAGATTGCTCTTTATTCAGATCAAGAGATGAGTGAAATGGGTCAGCAAAGTTTTGCTGATATGAAAAAAAACCAAAAGGTAAATAGCGATCCTAAAGTTAATGCTTATGTAAGATGCATTGCCGATGATGTGATTGCTGTTTTGCCTAATCAATATGCCACTCAAAAATGGGAAGTCGTGGTTTTTGAAGAGCCATCAGCAAACGCATTTGCCTTACCCGGTGGTTTTATAGGTGTGCATACCGGATTACTAGATGTCGCGGTAAATCAAGATCAAGTAGCGACTGTTTTAGGGCATGAGGTCGGGCATGTAATAGCTGAGCACTCAAATGAGCGTGTATCGCAAAATTCATTATTACAAACAGGCATGCAAGTAGGCGGTGCAGCGCTAGATATGGGTAATATTCAATATCGCGGCGAAATAATGCAAGCGCTTGGTTTAGGGGCTCAGTATGGAGTTGTTTTACCATTTAGCCGCTCACATGAGTCTGAGGCGGATGTTATTGGTCTTGATTTAATGGCACAAGCAGGTTTTGACCCTAAAGAGTCTGTTACGCTTTGGCAAAACATGAGTAAAGCTGGCAGCGGTGAAACGCCAGAGTTTATGTCGACTCATCCTGCACCGGGTAATCGTATTAAAGAGCTACAAGCCAAAATGCCAGAAGCGCTTAACGAACAAAAAGCAGCGAGCGGCAAAGGTAAAAACCCACAATGTACATTATAGTTAATAGTTATAAACTCTGCTTGAGATAGACTGTATCCAGAGTTTAGGTTCTTTAGGTAGTAATAAAATGAAAAAGCCTGTGAACATTG
>NZ_JBQSVO010000120.1:0-11225 GCF_052376275.1 Pseudoalteromonas sp. AOP7-A1-14
CAAAACGCGGCTTTGTTGGATAAAGCTAAACTTTTACTTAGGCCTAATTATAAATACTGACCTAGTGCTTTAACTTGGTCTAGCATACGATTTGAGAAACCCCATTCGTTATCGTACCAAGCCATTACTTTGACTAGTTTGCCATCAGCCTTTGTTTGCGTTGAATCAAAAATTGATGACGCAGGATTATGATTAAAGTCGATAGAAACGAGCGGTAGTTCGTTATATTCTAAAATACCTTTCATAGAACCAACTGAAGCAGCTTTCATTACTTCATTAATTTCGTCAGCTGTGGTTTCACGCTTGGTAATGAAAGTGAAGTCAACTAAAGAAACATTGATTGTTGGTACGCGTACTGACATGCCATCAAGTTTACCAGCAAGCTCTGGTAGCACTAAACCAACCGCTTTCGCCGCGCCGGTTTTTGTTGGGATCATAGACTGTGTTGCACTGCGCGCACGGTATAGATCAGGATGGTACACATCAGATAAGTTTTGATCATTTGTGTAAGCATGAATAGTTGTCATGCTACCTTGCTCGATACCTACGGTGTCGTTAATTGCTTTTGCAATTGGCGCTAAACAGTTAGTCGTACAAGATGCATTTGAGATAATGTTGCTATCAGCGTTAATTACATCACTGTTAACACCATGAACAACCGTTGCATCTAAATCAGTACCTGGTGCTGACACGACTACCTTTTTGGCGCCTGCTTCAATGTGCTGATTGGCCGCTTCACGAGACGTGAATAAACCAGTACATTCTAAAACGATATCTACGTTCAATGCTTTCCACGGTAAGTTAGTTGGATCGCGTTCTTGAGTCAGGGTAATTTCGTCATTACCAATTAGCATGGTCTTATCAGACAGCGTTACTTTTTTAGAAAATTGACCGTGCACTGAGTCAAATTGCGTTAAATGCGCATTAACATTTGCTGGTGCTAAGTCATTAATTGCTACGATTTTAATTTCGTTATTTTGTGCCGACTCATAAAGTGCGCGTAATACGTTGCGACCGATACGGCCATAGCCATTAATTGCTACATTAATCATTATAAACTCCCGTTAATTATTTAACTTCACTTGCTTGGCGAGCAAGCTCTTCAATGGCTTGCCAGTCTTTATTTGCTATTAATTTTTTGTCTAACATCCACGTACCACCAACACAAATTACATTGCTAAGTGCTAAGTAGTCAGGTGCAGTTGCTAAAGTAATGCCACCTGTCGGGCAAAAAGTAACCTGCGGTAATGGTGCGCCAATAGATTTAAGCATTGCAGTACCGCCTGCAGCCTCTGCTGGAAAGAACTTTAAAAACTTAAAACCATGGCTAGCCAGTTTCATTACTTCGCTAGATGTTGCCGCACCTGGCAAAAATGGAATATCCGTTTCCTTTGCAAGTGCTAATAGTTCATCATTAACACCTGGGCTCACCATAAAATCAGCGCCGGCGGCAACAGATGCATCAAAGCTTGCTTTATCTACCACGGTACCTGTACCGACGTAGGCTTGTGGTACAGCTTCTTTCATTAGCTTTACCGCTTCTGCCGCTATTGGCGTACGCAAGGTAATTTCTAATGCTTTTAAACCACCATTATAAAGCGCTTTAGCAAGTGGCGCGGCGTCTTCAAGGTTGTCAATTACAACCACAGGTACAACCGGTGCTGACGATAATATTTTTTCAATACTCATTGCTTGTTCCTCATATCCAGTACGGCGTATTATTCTTTTATGCCAAAGGCGCTGGCGCCCATATCTGCGCTACTTACGATACTTCTAAATCCTTCAAACAACTCACGGCCAGTACCAAATGTTTGGCTTGGCATACTAAGTTGTAGTTCTCGTTGTGCTAATTCTTCGTCACTTACATGTACTTTTAAAATACCTGCGGGAGCATCAAGCGTAATTAAATCACCCTCGTGAATTTTAGCGATAACGCCACCTTCAACTGCCTCTGGCGCTAAATGAATAGCAGCAGGCACTTTGCCTGATGCACCTGACATACGGCCATCGGTAACAATCGCAACTTTGTAACCTTCATCTTGCAAAGTTGCCATTACTGGCGTTAACTTATGAAGCTCCGGCATGCCTTTCGCTTTTGGCCCTTGCTCTTTAAGTACAGCGATAAAATCTTGGTTTAACTCACCACGGCTGTATGCCTCTTGTAACTCTGCTTGTGTGCTAAATATTTTAGCCGGTGCGCTTACTACTTGATGTGACTCGGCAACAGCAGATACTTTAATCACCGCTTTACCTAAATTACCCTGAAGTAGCTGTAAACCACCATGCTTACTAAATGGGTTATCAACAGGGCGAAGAACATCTTCATCCAGTGACTTTTCAGGACACGGAACCCATTTAACTTTACTTGGGCCTGAGCTGTCAGTCATAATCACGCTGCTATCGCTCGCTAAACGAGGCTCACAGGAATACGCTTCAAGGCCTTCACCGACAATCGTTTTAACGTCGTTATGTAAGAAGCCTGCGCCAACTAGTTGCTTCATTAAAAAGCCCATACCGCCTGCAGCTTGAAAGTGATTTACATCTGCTGAACCATTTGGATAAATGCGTGCTAGCAGTGGTACAACCGCAGATAAGTCGGACATATCTTTCCAAGTCAGCTGAATACCTGCCGCTTTAGCAATTGCCACTAAGTGGATTGCATGGTTAGTTGAACCACCCGTTGACAGTAGACCAACTAAACCATTGATAATGGTTTTTTCAGTAATAACATCTGCTAAACAGTTTGCGTCTTTACTATCAATTAATTGATTAAGCATGGTTTCTACTGCATTACCGGTTAAACCATCGCGTAATTCAGTATATGGATTTATAAACGAGCTACCTGGTAGGTGTAAGCCCATAATTTCCATAAGCATTTGGTTTGAGTTGGCAGTACCGTAAAACGTACAGGTACCGGCACTATGATAAGACGCACTTTCGGCTTCTAATAGTTCATCACGACTTACTAAGCCTTGCGCGAATTTTTGACGTACGCGGGCTTTTTCTTTATTAGGAATGCCTGATTGCATTGGCCCTGCTGGTAAAAAGTACACAGGTAAATGGCCAAATGATAATGCACCAATCAATAAGCCCGGGACAATCTTGTCACATACACCTAAGCAAAATACACCATCAAACACATCATGCGATAACGAAACGGCAGTAGACATAGCGATTACATCACGTGAAAAAAGCGACAACTCCATGCCATCACGGCCTTGGGTTACGCCATCACACATTGCAGGTACACCACCAGCAACTTGCGCTGTGGCATCATGTTTAGTCGCAATGCTTTTAATTAAATCTGGAAAATCTTTATACGGTACATGCGCTGAAAGCATATCGTTGTATGAGTTGATGATAGCTAAATTTGGCTGTTCATCAGCTTTTAAACGCGCCTTATCATCGCTGCTTGAAGCAGCCATAACATGGGCAATATTTCCGCAACCTAAGCCTGCACGAACTCTTGTTTGTTTTTTTGCGTGTGCAATACGGTCTAAATAAGCTTGGCGGGTTGATTTACTACGTTCAATAACGCGTTCAGTGACTTCTTGGATACGAGGATGCAACATAATTCGACTCATCTCTATAGTTAGAGGATAAAGGCTCAGTAACAATTACAGACTCCACGAAAATAACTGTACTGAGCGTCTTTGATTTACCCGTTCAAAGGTACGCTACCAGGCCGTCTCTCACAACCAACCTGACACCGGTGTCAGTTTATTAACGCATGACTGTGACACCGGTGTCAACCTTAACTTTTAAATTTAGTCTAATTTTTTGATATGAGCAAATAATGAATTATTATTTATTTTAATACAGGCAATAAACCCAAGAAAGCGTCATGCAATCTCGGGCTATTATGGGATAACTTAAACGTGCTAGTTTTTTAGCTGAGCGCTTGATTCACGGGTGATCAAACGCGCTTCAAGCGTTACTTGATAAGGGGTTTCTTGCGGCTCACTAATATGACTTATGAGCTGGGTGACCGCTTGCTTAGTCATCTCTTCTACAGGCTGTGCGATAGTTGTAAGCCCAGGCCAAATATGCCGCGCAATGGGAGCATTATCAAAGCCAACAATCGAGATATCCTCAGGTACTTTAAGCTGGCGCTGACTGGCAAGCTTTAGCACCGCAGCAGCCATGTAATCGTTTGATGCAAAAACTGCGGTTGGTCTTGGCGATAAATCTAAAATGCTGCGCGCACTATCGACTCCAGAGTGATAACTAAAGTTACCCTCTTCAACCAAACGTTCGTTAAATTCAATAGCGTAGCTACTAAGCGCACGTCTGTAGCCTTTAAAGCGCTGTTCGGTGGCACTGTGATCTGGATGACCTTTAATAAAAGCAATATTCTTATGGCCAAGCTTAATTAAATGCTCGGTAATTTCAAAAGCACCTTGTTCATCATTACTGCGCACCGAAATAGAGTCATCTTCTAATACAGCAGAGGCAACTCGAGCATATGGAATATTTTTTGTCTTTAAAAAATCAACCAACACTTTAAAATCTGAAAATGGCGGGGTTAATACCAAACCATCTAAACGAGAGGTTTGTAAAAGCTGCTCTATATTATTAATAAGTGCTTCACCACGTAAATCACACGGATGAATAAGTAAGTTATAATGATTTTCTTGGCAAGCGGCTAATGCCCCCGTTTGCACTCGAGTTATATAGCTTTTACTGGGGTTATCGTAAATACAACCGATAATAAAACTGCGATTTTGCGCCAAACCCCGAGCAATTGGATTAGGTGTGTAGTCTAGCTCTTTAAATACTTTAAGTACTTTCTTGCGGGTTGCATCGCTCACGTTAGGCTCATTATTGAGCACGCGCGACACGGTTTTTTTAGAAACCCCCGCATAACTTGCTACACTGTTTATAGTTACTTTTTTCATCCAATACTCATCTAATATTTAACTTTGGCTATTAACATGTAAACAAGCCGCCGCACCGACTAAAGGAATATTGTCTTGCGTTACTAAGGTCACGGGTATTTGCCCTGTGTACTGCGACATAATGCCCTTATCTGCAAAGCGTTCAACAAAGCGGCTAACTAATAAGCGCTCTTGCATACGTGGTAATATTCCACCTCCAATAAATACGCCACCGAGCGCACCAAAAGTCAAGGCTAAATCCCCTGCAACACTCCCAATCCAATCACAGAATTGATTAAGGGTCGCATCACAAATAGCGCATTCTCCTGTTGCTGCTAATTGGCTAATTTGAGCTGCATCAATGTTTTTTACGGGTGCATTATTTACCGCAGCCATTGCGCGATATAAATGGGCAATGCCTGGGCCTGAAAATATAGTCTCGACAGAAACGTGGCTAAGCTCTTTTCTAAGCTCAGCAATTAGCTTTCGCTCAAGCTCTGTGACTGCCGCAAGGCTTATGTGCCCTGCTTCGCAGCTAAGTACTGCGCTACCTTGTGCTGTACGCACTAAACACGCAGCGCCAAAGCCAGTACCAGGACCCATTACCGCAATGTTGGCATTATTATCAGCTTGACCTGCTTTTACTGCTAAATTTTGGCTATTATCTAGATAAGGCGCAGCATACGCAAAGGCTGCAAAGTCGTTGATCACTTCAAGCTCATCAAACGCAAACTCATTTTTTAACTGAGCAACACTAAAGTGCCAGCCTAAATTAGTTAAATGTACTTGGCCTGCTTTAATAGGCCCTGCAACGGCTAAGCATGCACCGCTAGGTTGCTGATGAGGGATTTGTGTGAAGTAATGCTTAATAGCAGCTTCTAGTGAACCAAAATCAGTACTTGGAAACTTATGATTATGTTCAATAACAAACTGATTAGCGCCAGTGTCAAATCCAGTTATTAATGCAAAGCGTGCATTTGTGCCGCCAATGTCGGCAACTAAAATTGGGTTAAATTCAGTATTTAATTGTGAGCTCATGGTGTTTTCTCTATTTGCCTAAGCAGTATTACTACTTGTTTTTATAATTTCAATGGCAAGGCCACTGTGAGCAGATAAGCTTTGAGCTATCACCTCAAAGCGGTTATCCTAGTATTTGCGAAAAATGCAGCCCAACTAAATGAGCAGCCAATACGTTTTGACAACAAAATGATAAACGTCGACAGTATGACACCGGTGTCATACTTTAATCAATAAAAATATTCCATTGTTGACAAATAGCTTGAAAAAATCAGCAAATAGTCGAAAATGACAACAATATTACTAACACTCGTTATTTAACTAAGTTGTGACTATGAAAGGTAAAGCGACATCATTCGATATTGCGCATTATGCAGGCGTATCACAATCCACGGTTTCCCGTGCACTGCGTAACAGCCCTTTAGTTAATGAAGAAACGCGCAAGCGGGTGTTTGATATAGCAAAGCAACTTAACTACAAAGTCGATAAAAATGCCAGCAACTTACGTACCCAGCAAAGTAGCACCCTTGCCTTATTATTATTTGAAGATCCCACTTCTGATGAATCACAAATAAATCCATTTTTTCTATCCATGCTCGGCAGTATCACTCGTGCCTGCGCTAAGCAAGGTTATGATTTACTAGTTTCTTTTCAATCAACCAGCGCCGACTGGCAAGCCGATTACGAAGACAGCCACCGCGCCGATGGCATTATTTTATTGGGTTATGGTGATTACATCGATTACCAAGAAAAATTTAACAGTTTACTAGATCAAAATACTAAATTTGTTTGCTGGGGAGCAAGTGTTGATAATCGGCCTGACTTAACCGTTAGTTGTGATAATTACGGCGGGGGCAAACTTGCCGCTGAACATTTACTAGAGAGTAATCGTAAAGACTGCGTGTTTATTGGTGATGCCTCTGAGCATAGTCCAGAATTTTTTGCACGCTATCAAGGTTTTAAAGATGAATTTAGCAGCCGCGGTATTAAACTTAGCGAACGTAAAATGGCTAATGCCATATCAACTGAAGAGTCAGGCTATCACGCCACGCGCTCACTAATAGCCAATAATGTGCAGTTTAATTCATTGTTTGCTGCGAGTGACTTAATTGCTATTGGTGCTATTCGAGCACTCAAAGAAGCCGGCATAAAAGTGCCTAATGATGTGCATGTAGTTGGTTTTGACAACATAGCCATTGCCAGCTTTGTAAATCCTCCCCTAACTACAGTTCAACAAGACACCACCCTTGCAGGTGAAATGCTCGTTGATAATTTACTCAAACTGATCCGTGGGGAAGAAGTTGAAAACACCCTACTCCCTCCAGGTTTAATAGTCCGCGGTTCGAGTGTTTAAACCTAGAATGATTACTAATGACTTTAATGATTATTCGTCAGCCCTTCAACGATGTAGATTTTAAATGGGCTCACTCAAGGGTTTACATTTAAACCAACTAAATAGAGTACTTTTAGTTAACCAAGATAACTAAAAGTACTTTATCTTTATTCTTTTTTGGAATATTTATTTAGCTACTGCTGCTTTTGATAGCTGCCTTAATACACCCGTAACTTTATTGATTACTTTATTACAACCTTTTATGTCGTGTCTCTTCATCAGATAACTTGGACTATTGTATGAAAGCCAAACCTTACTATTAGCATCCTCACTTACCATCACTTTTTGAGGTAAATCAATAGCAACATTTTGAGCACACTGCATTAAAACCGTACCAATTTTAGGGTTTCCAAAAATAATGACTTCTGTCGGTCTTAACTCTAAATTGACACCGCTGGCATTTTTTTGGTGATCGACTCTAGCAAAGAGAGTTAACCCTTTACTTTCAGCTATACTTTCAAAACGGTCTGCTGTTTCTTTTACCGAGTAATTACTTTCATATTTAATCAAACCATCATCAGCTATTACTGAAAATGATAAACAAACGAGTATTAAACTTAATGATATTAATTTTTTCATTTCTATCCCCTTACGAAAAAACTTATTTAAATAGATAATTCATCTGGCATCTTACTAAGCGGCGCAAAATACGATCCACCGGTGCCTTTAATACCACTTAAACACTCACATTGATAAATTCTCTATGATAGAGCCTAAATTTAGCAACTATACCAACGCTATCACAGCTTGTTGAAAAGAGCCGAATTAAAGATATCAGGCACGTTGAGCGACAAAAATACGCAGAGATTTCCTCTGTAACAAACTAAACAGAAAACCAAAAAAAGGTTGAAATGCAATCAGAGACTAATCAAAGTGCAGCTACTTATTATGCGCTATTTACTTCAAGCCACTCACAAAATATGTCCCCTGAATTCTCATCACCAAACTCAGCAGGATTTTTAACGATTTCTAATGCTGTTTTAGGAATAGATGTATTAAATTCCTGAACAACCCAATCTTGAAATTTTAAATTAGGCTTTACAATAAATTCATTTTTTTTAAAGCTTGCGAAAGGTGTTTCATCAAAATCGTCATTCCAACAAACCTCATCATATCCTATGGCAATTAACCGAATAAAATCTACAGCATTGTCAGCTAGCACACAGGCTAAAATTGAACCTGAGCCAGATCCAATATGCACAATTTTTTGTTCACCGTTATCATCAAGCCAAAAAGCGGCTACAGAGCCATCCCCACCTGTACGCGCAAATATACGCAGCCTATCTTTAATACCTTTGTGAACAATGTAAAAGTCATCACTTTGTTCCTCAGCGTAAAATTCGATTAAAGTACCGCCCGGTCTTTGGTGATCATCCCATTCATTTCTTACTTTTTCTATGGGGTACAAGTAACCAACACGACCTGTTTCAGTTTCTTCAGCTAAACCATTGCTTTCAATCCAATCAAATAATTTAACTAATGGTTCAGGTATGAACATTGTGTCAGGTAAGGTGTCTTGTATTTTTTTATGAAGTGGAGTCAAATGAAAATCATCCTTATCGTATACGCCTCACAAGAGACAATAAACAGCTTGCTAAAATGTTGAGGAACGAAAACAACAAACTGCTTTGTCCTGCTTGAGTAGCTTATTATAATCCATTTTTAGCGCCGAGTGTAAACAGTAAAATTGGGGCCTAAGACCTGTTAAGAAGCAAAATATAACCCACTTTATCTATATTTTAATATTCTTGTATAGATAATAAACTCATCGAACTTTCTTTTGTTATTACGCGTTTTTTAATTATACCTAGAGATAAAAACATAATAAAAGAGTCACTAAAATAATATTAGACTTAGATACTAAGTCTGCGAACAAGTATTCATTAACAAACTTAACGGGATAAAAAATTCAACACCGCGCTATTTACTTTATCAGCCTGATCGACCGTTAAAAAATGACCGGCACTTTGGATTTGTTCGATTTGTACCTGCACTAACATTTTTTTGGCCCGTTCGAGGCTCCCTTGATCGTTCATCATGTCATTATCGCCAATCAGCACTAATGTCGGCAAAGTAACCTGTTGCAGCTGCTGATCCGAAAACGGCCGTAGCTCTGTTATTAAATCAGGCACAGGGTCATCCCTAAGCGCTGCTACGTATAGATCAAGATAAATTGGGTTTATCGCCTGTGGCTGGCTCGACAGACTCTTTAAGCTCTCGTGTACCTGATCGCGATCAGGATTAAGAGTAAAAAAAATACTCGTCAGTAACTCGCTACTGAACTGAATCCAGCCAAAGGTTTGAGCTGGACTTAGTAACACCAAACGCTGAATACGTGACCTATCTCGCGCCGACTCGGCTAATGCAATCGCAGTTGCCTGCCAGCCACCACGCGAAGCGCCAACTAGATGCATCGAGTCCAGTTCCAAAATATCGAACAACTCCTGATACCAGTTAACCAATTGATCCATATCTGTAATGTCTGCGCTCGCACGCGAGCCGCCCGAACCTAGTAAATCATCGATGGCATAAACCCGATAATTTTCGGCCAATGCAGCAATATTAGGGTACCACATAGCTGAGTTTGCCTGCATACCATGCAGCAGCACCACTGGCTCTGCATCAACAGGGCCAGCGACAATCACTCTCGCTTGGCCTAGTGAAGTCGGCACACTGAGCTCCCGATAAGCTGTCGGCCACAAACTCAGAGCACGTTGATAAAGATCAGCATTGGACAACGTATTGGCCGGTTGCAGCTGTAACTTGGCATTTTCGGTGTGACGATCTGGTAGTAAATAGGCAGCCTCTGCCTGTGTAATCTCAGCTTTATCGCCAAACCAATCGCAACCGCCCAGCAGTGTCAGTATTGACAACACGCCTATCAAACTCTTCATCTATATTCCTGTATGGGTTTTATTGGTATTTCTAAATTCGAGCCATCATTGGCTCTATAGTGATATATGTATTGATATTAAAAGACCTATTTGCCAACTTAACGCCCATTTAATTGTTCCACTCGACCACCTGCGTAATTCTACTGTCTCTAGTCACATTTATTCAGTACTTGCCTCAGTACTTAAGCATTATCTCGCTAAAATAAAAAATATCAAAGCGGACTTTTTGCTACTGATTTTTAAATTACTATATAAACCATAACCGAGGCCTTATTTGGCTCAACTGCTCAATAAGTGATCATTTAGTACCTCTCGAATCTTTCGAACTATTAAATCATAATAGGACTGTGAGAATTGAAAAATTTAACTTTCATAAAAATGACTAACTCTTTAATTCAAAATTAAATAATTTACTGACTGTTAACATTATCGCCACTAACGTTTTTAGCAAACTTCATGACCCTCTCAAGAAGCCTTGTATTAACTCCTCTAAATTTTCAGCCCTCCCCCCAAGATTAACAAAAGTAAGTAATAGGTTGACTCTAGCTACTACCAATGAAACAATAAGAATAGTTATCATTTCTATTACTATAAATATTTGGGACATATAAACAAATGGAACTAAACCACAAGCTCTACATACCAAGAATTTCAAATAACTGCGCATCAATTCCTAGTTTTAAAGGCCGCAAAAGTCGTTACTCTTTAGTGTTAACAATCGCTGCGGTATTCTCTGGACAAGTGCTTGCAACGCAAGAAACTACAGATAAAAATATAAATAAAGACAACCAAGATATCGAAGTGATCGAGGTGAAAAGCTCACCATTTAGTAATCAAAACCCCACTCGAATCCCTCTGTCAGCTAAAGAATTACCACAGTCTGTAAGTAGCATTTCACGTGAGTTGATGGATTTAAGCGCCATTACTGACATTAACGATGTTATGCTAAATGTTCCTGGCGTAAATGTTACACAGTATGATAGTCAGCGACCTTTGTACTTCGCTCGAGGCTTTCAAATTACCGATTTCCAAGTAGATGGTATA
>NZ_JBQSVO010000121.1:0-11200 GCF_052376275.1 Pseudoalteromonas sp. AOP7-A1-14
CTTTTATTAGGACTTTTTACTTTAGGGAATCTGAGTTTAATTTTTTCTGGCTTGGCAGGGCACCCTGGCAGGCGTGAATATGTTACTGCCGTAGGTGAAATAAAAACAGTTACTCTAAGCGATGGAACAGTAATGTCAATGAATACAGATACAAGTGTCTATGTTGACTTTGAACAATCAGAACGTAGGTTGTATTTGTTGAAAGGTGAAATTATGATTTCTAGTGCACAGGACATAAAACCTTTTTATGTAACGACGCGTGATGGCAAAGTGGTACCAATTGGAACTTATTTTATAGTAAATCAACGTGAGCAAGAAACCATAGTGAGCGTGTATGAGGGAGTTGTGGAGTTACGGCCAATGAGAAGCATACAGTTTGTGCAATTAAAAGCGATGCAGCAAGCTGCTTTTAATACTAAGGGGACTATGCCGATCCAGCAATTATCGACTAGTCGAGCATTATGGCTGGAGCATAAAATACAAGCAACCAACAGTAAATTAACTGATTTTATAATCGAACTCGCTAGATACCACCGTGGTGTTATCAATGTGGCGCCAGAGCTTGCTAAATATAAAGTAACAGGTATTTTTTCAATAACGAATATAGATAAAACCCTACATCATCTTAGTGAAATTTTGCCGATAGAAATTACTTACTATTTTAAACGTTGGATATATATTAAGGAAAAGCCTAAAAATCTACATTAAAACCTTGGTCTAAGTTGAGTGTTAATATTGTATCTGGTCATAAAATTATCTATCCAACTATCATAGGTCGTGTTTATATTAATGCAGAAGTTAGGTTTTGATTTAATGATTATTAGTTGTTATTGTAGTAATTACTGTTGTACCTCCAGTCACTCAATTAATAGGCATTGATGCTTCCCAAAAAAATAATATTTTATATTACGGTAGAGGGCGTGAAATTACATAATATGCACATATCATTAAAAATAGTGCCACAACACTAGCCAGCAATAAAGAGGGTTGCCCCCCTAAATAAAACAAAATATAGCCAACGGACATGCCGAGACTTGCGATTATCTTTACTGGTTTAGAAATAGTGCCATGCGTTTGCCAATTGGTGAGAGTTTCCCCAAAACGAGGATGATTAAGTAGCAGGTACTCAAAACGCTTTGATGAGCGGCTAAAACAAAAAACTGCACCAATCAAAAAAACAGTTGTAGGCATAATAGGTAAAAATAAACCTATTATGCCTACTCCGGTTAATAAAAATCCACTTACCAAGTATGTTATTTTTTTTAAGTTACCAGCAATTATTTGCGGGCTAGTTTTATTTATGAATTTCATAATTTACCATTTCGTTTTTGCCAGCTCATACAAATAGTTACACTACACGTTATTCAAATACACTATCAACGGTACTACGTACTAGGCTAAAAGCATCCCGGGCACCATCAATGACAAGGCTTTGCTGTTCATACGTGAGCTCAATAGCATTTAAAGCGGTTGTAAATACTTTCCATGACTGTCCGCGACCAATCGCTGCTGGAGCCAAATGAGTGGCACCAAACTCTTCTGATAGGCCAATACGTTTTGCTGCTTTTAATAAATACTCGGCACCTAAGTTAGATCCTTCAGATACATAAAGCCAACCAAGAGAAGCTGGGTAGTCAATGTTTGGCAAATTATTCTCGGCTTTCATATCATTAATATCGGCATTTAAATCTAAATAATCTTTTTTAAGATAACTAAGACGCGCTCGTTCAGGTAAATCCGTAAATAAACATAGCAGCTTAGGATCACAATAGAGAGGCGCTATGGCTAAATGAAAACGATACTGTACCGCTAAAAATAAAGCGTAACGGCCTAAGTCTGTAAAAGGTCGTTTTGTCATAATCATCTTATCTAAGCTGTCATGTGTGGTTGTGGTGTCGAGCTTTAGCCTTTGGGCCAGAGTGAGTATTTTAGCTTCTTCGTTAACGTGTAACTCTTCAATCATGGTCTATCCTTTAGTATTAACTATTTATCATGTAATTAGTAATGGTTATATAAACACAGCGATATCGCTGTTAATGAATAAAAAACGCAACAGGAACGGCCATGCTAATTGGGTCCCCTGTTACTGTGTTAGGAGGTGCAGGCAAAGGCTCTGCACGTCTAACTAATTCGATGACCTCTTGATCTAATGTAGCTATTCCACTGGGCTTAAATAGGGTGACATCCAGTACATTCCCCTCTCTGTCCATGGTAAAGCTTACCCACGGAATACCTTGTTGACCCCGTAATTTAGCCATTCGTGGGTAACGTTTTTTCCTTTCTAAATGTAGCTGTAACGCACTTTGCCAAAGTTGTTTAGCCGAACTTTCATGTTCACTCAAAGCACCTTTTACAGGGCCAGATGCCACTTTGGCTTCTTTTACTGGTAACGCAGCAGGTGCACTCGTTTGATCTACGTATTGTTCACTCGCCCCCGTTGCCGTTGTGCTATTAGGTTGTGACTTCGGCACAACGTCTATTTTTTTCTCAGTGGTTCTTTTTAATGGTTTACTTGGCGCAGGCTTAATTAGTTTGTCTTTAATGGTAAAGTCAGACTTACTTTCTATAATTGGCTTTACTAAAGGCTCTATTTTTGTAGCCTCAGGTTCACTGCGCTGCTGTTTCATTGGCGTTGATTCTTGTTGCTTTGGCCCAACAGGTAGCGCTAATTGTTCAGACTTTGGTGCAGCAACAATGCTTACCTCAAAGACCTGTGGGGATGCTTGGATAGGCACATTGTTATTATGTTCTTTTGGTAATAAAAAATAACCTGCAATAGCAAAGTGTAAAATAACAGCCCCTAAAATAGCGATAATTACTTGCCATGATACTAAGCGAGAAGCTTTCTCAGTGGTGCCTATAAACATACTCACTGGGCAACGTCCGTTTCGTGTTTTAAGCCCACTAGCGCCACTTTTGAGTAGCCTGCTTTGGTTAATTGATTCATTAATACCATAAACTGCCCATATTCAACTTTGCTATCAGCACGCAATAAAATACGTTGCTCAATTTCAATTCCATACTGCTTTAGTTCTTGAGCCAAATTTTGTTGTTGAATGACATCGCCCTCACCAAATATTAAGGTTAAGTCTTCTTGTAACGTTAGATAGGTAGGATCGTCATTCTCTGGATGCGCTGGGGCTGCAACTGCAGGAAGTTTAACGGGCACGCTCACTGTAGCAAGGGGGGCTGCGACCATAAAAATAATCAGTAATACCAACATCACATCAATAAAAGGGGTAACGTTAATTTCATGCTGTTCATCTAAACTATCGTTATCGGTATTTTTAGTAGTAAATGTCATTATTTAAGACTCTTTAGATACGATGTTAACAGGGCTTTTATCATCATTAAGTAAGATAGCTAAAGGCTTTGCTTGAGGGTTTTTTCTATCAAGATCACGACTAATTAGTATCATGGTGGCAGTAAGAATGTCAGTCAACATAGCTTTATAACTGCCAATCGAACGAGAAAAATGGTTATACATAACAACAGCTGGAATTGCTGCAACTAAACCCAAAGCGGTTGCAAGTAGTGCTTCGGCAATACCTGGTGCGACTACGGCAAGGTTCGTTGTTTGTGTTTTAGCAATGCCAATAAAGCTGTTCATAATGCCCCAAACAGTACCAAACAAACCAACAAATGGTGCTACAGACCCAATAGTTGCCAGTACACCAGTGCCTAGATTCACATTTGCAGATATGGATGCTTGTACGCGTTCTAAACGAGCTACTAAGCGCTCTTTTAATGCTTCGTCTGTAGTCGGCCCTGCAGCACTAAGATGTAACTCATGTTGAGTTGCCGTTAAAAATATTAGCGCTTCGCTTTTTTGTTGTGTTAAATCATGGCTCGCCTCTGAAAAGCTTGTGCTTTGGAGTAAATGTGTAAGTAATTTTTTACTGTGCCGTTTGGCAATATTTAGCTGTATAGATTTAAATATACAGATAGCCCATGATATTAATGATGCAATAAGCAGCCCTATAATTACACTTTTCACTACAATATCAGCGGCTTTGTACATTCCCCAAGGAGATAGGTCATGTGTTTCAAAAGTGGCTTCACCAAGTTTATGCTCTACATTAGTTACGTTAATGGCCTCATCACTAGATGGTGTAATAGATGGTTGTTCGACGACTGATGAAGTAGCTACTATCTCACTTGTTACTATTGACAGAGGTACCTCAGCGGCGTGTATTGTCATAGACAATTGTACAATTCCAATACTTAGCAGGGATAATAACAATATAGCTTTTGTAAACATTTTGATTCCTTATCTTTTTTAATATGGCCCACAAACTCAGCTGTGTATTAGCAACAAGCAATATTAAAGTATGCATCTGATGGGTTACTTTATTAGTTATATAACTAGATGCCGAACGAGAATCGGTTTTCATCAATTAATAACAAAATTATTTTAATTAAACTTTACTGAACATTATAACTAACTGTTGAATGAGAATGAAAATCATTTATAATGTTGGCTGATATGCTACAGGAAGACCAAAATTTTGACCAGAAATACCGCTAATTCAGCAGGGTTTAATACGCTTTATCAGGAACACCATGAGTGGCTTGTTCGCTGGATTGCGCGTCGTACCTATAGCACTGACACTGATAGTGCACAAGATCTTGCTCAAGATACGTTTATACGTTTATTAAATAAAACTTCTTTATACAGCGAAATACGTAGCCCAAGAGCATGGCTTACAAAAGTTGCTGGTAACTTAGTAACCGATGACATACGGCGCAAGATTTTAGAAAAGAACTATGTAGATTTTTTAGAAAGCATGCCAGAAACAGCCTATTTCTCACCGGAAGAGCAATTTCAGTTATTGAGGCTATTAGAACAAATAGACCGGTTATTAAGTGGTTTAAGGCCAATTGAAAAAACAGCATTCTTAATGGTTAGACTAGATGGGCTCAGCTATAAAGAAGTGGCAAAACAACTCGATGTAAGCTTATCATCTATTGAAAAGTACATCGCGAAAGCCATGTTTGAGTGTTATACCCTCACTTATTCGGATTAAAAGTAATAGATGGATACCACTGTTGTGCAAAAAGCAAAACACACGCCGTTACCTGATCAAATTGTGCAACAAGCGATTGCTTGGTGTATTTGTTTCGAGTCAGGCAACGCACAATCTAAAGATCTTGATGAGTACCAACGTTGGCGCTTAGCTGATCCTATGCACGAACTGGCATGGCAGCGGATTGAGTTATTAGAATCAACATTTTCAGGCGCGACAAAAAAAAGCGCCAGCATCGTTCATTCAACGTTACAAAAAACAGATCGTGACATACAGAGCATGAGCCGCCGCCAAGCATTAAAGAAAATAGCAGGTACCACTCTTACTTTAGCAAGTGTTAGTTGGTTAGCTGATAAACAAGGCGCTTGGCAATACCTTAACGCAGATTATGCAACCACTAATCAACGTGAACTTTTTACGTTAGCCGATAACAGTCAGCTTTGGCTTAATAGTGGCAGTACCGTTGAGCTTAATTTTAACAACCAAAATAAACACATTCATTTAACGCGTGGAGAAATGCAATACACCGCCTCAGTTAGCGCACAGCCGCTCCAAATAAAACTTAATCATGGAGTGCTAATAAGTGATAGTAAACAGTTTTTTGTGCGTCATGAAGATGACCATGCACTAGTTAAAGTTATGCAGGGCAGTATTGTTGTACAGCAGCCAAATACTTTCCTCACTAACCAAGTAATGAATGCAGGAGCGCTTTATAAAATAACCTCAAATTCAGTGCAGCAGTTAGATAATCATATATTTGATTACAGTAGTTGGACCGAAGGGCTTCTTTCTGTGCGGAACATGCCCATAAAGCATTTTTTAGCGGAGTTATCACGTTATCACCGTGGGTTTATAAAATGTGCGCCAAATTTAGATGATTACTTAGTATCTGGGGTGTTTCAATTAAATGATACTAACCTCATTTTAACAACTCTTGCTCGCACTGCTCGCGCTAAAGTGCATTACATGACTCGTTGGTGGGCTGAAATACGGCCTTAATTATTCAATTAGTTACCCAGTTCAATAGAGTTATATAAAAATATAAGATAATTATCATTTAACCTTACGGGGTTTCTATTTTCATGCGTCATATAAGTATGCATTAAAGAAATAGGAAATCATTCATGCCCCGCGCTGCACTACACTTATTATCCGTTGTAACTTGTTTGTTGGTTATCACACCCACTGCAAGTTTAGCTGAACAAGCAACAGCGACATCACAAATAAAAATGATCAATTTTGATCTACCCGGGGGCGAACTAGGGGATGTACTTAGATTATTTTCGCGCCAAGCCGGTGTAACGCTGTCATTTGAAGAGCGGACTGTACGTGGTTTTTCAGTTACTGCAATGTTAGGTCAATACAGCACTGAATCAGCATTGTTGACGCTATTACAAAATACTGACTTACAGGCCTTACCAATTAGTAGTCGTGCATGGTTAGTACAGGAAAAAAACCAACAAGATTTAATAACCCTAAATACTATTAATGTGCAAAGCCGTAACGTTGATCTAAAAGATCAAACCTACACCGAAGCTGCCTCAGTAAACTTGATCACTCAGCAAGATATTCAACGTTTTAGAGGAACCAGTGTTGGCGATATTTTTCAGGGCACGCCGGGTGTATTGATCAGTGAAAACCGCAACTCTGGTGGTCTCGATATAAATATTAGAGGTATGCAAGGACAAGGTAGAGTACCTGTGGTGATCGACGGCAGCCGCCAAGAAACCACGGTTTATCGCGGTTACTCTGGGGTGTCAAGTCGTAGCTACATTGACCCTGACTTAATCGGAACACTTAAAATTAGTAAAGGCCCGGTAATGAGTGCTGATGGCACCGGCGCGACGGGTGGCTTAGTGAGTGTAAGCACATTAAGCGCCGATGATATTGTAAAAGAAGGCGAGTTAACGGGCTATCGATTGCGTGTTAGCGCCATTGGAAATAGCTCAAATGCACCCGATCCTGGGACTTATGCGGGTTATTATTTAGCACGTAATGCGTACCGCTCCGAATGTCGGTTTTCGAGCTACTGTAGCGATCAATATTTAATGCCAGAGCGCTTTGCACCTGATGAAGGCATGGATAGACCAAGCTTATTTAAATTTAGGAGTTATGCCGGTAGTTTTGCAGCAGCGAAACATTTTGAATGGGGCGACCTTATTGGCGCCTATGCAAAAAGAGAGCAAGGTAACTACTATGCAGGCAGTAATGGCCCTGCACCAGAGGTCATTTACGGCGAGCCAGACAAACTTGCTTGGTACACTGAAACGCAAGTATCAATGCAAGGCGCGTCACGTTTTCGTGCTAATGAGCGTATCCCCAATACTAACTTTTCGAGTGAATCTTGGCTGTTAAAAAGTAATGTACTGCTGCCCGATGATCAAAGTCTAGAAATGAGCTATATACGTTATAACAGCGCGTATGGCGAAATGATGCCTTCACAAATACGTTCTTTTGGTCAGGCAAGACAATGGCTTGATAGCGAAGTAACCAATCAAACTTACACATTGCGATACCGTTGGCAGCCAATTAAATATGACTGGGCTGATTTTAAAGCCAATATTTGGCATACCGATGCACTTACTCAGTTAAATACCCCAGGTGTTGGCTCAGTAGATATTGCTGATAATGTCGCTCGCAGTGATGACTATCAACGCTTTGGAACTGATATAAGTAATAGCATGATGTTTTACTCAGCAGGCGAATTAGAACTAAGTTATGGCTTTGCTGGACAGTATGAAAACATGGACACTAACACCCCTGAAACCGAAGGTTTTTATGTGGGTTCGCGCAGCGGGTGGCGTAAAGAGTTCAGCGCTTTTAGTGCAATAGATTGGCAATTTGCATCAGCATGGTCACTAGAAGCAGGTTTACGTTTTACTCATTTTTCTTCTAAAGACAACAATCCTCTTGCTATAAACACGAATGATCCCGCCTGCATATCTGACGATGCAGGTGGTTGCTTAGAAGTGCAATATGAAAATAGTCATTCAGGTACTGCGCCGTTAGTCGCTATAAAATGGCAAGCATTTAAAGGATTACAGTTTTACCTTCGCCATAGCGAAGCATTGCGCATGCCGAGTTTATTTGAAAGCACCTCAGGCTGGTCTGTAAGCCCTGTATTAGATATCCCCTTAGAACCTGAACATGCAACTAATCAAGAAGTTGGCCTAAATTATTTAAACGACTCATTACTGGCCAATGATTATAAAGTGGGTTTCAAGCTCGCGTATTTCCAAAACCACATTGAGGACTACTTAACCCGCACCCAGCCAAATGCATGGGAGCAAAAGCAAGGTGGCTTTGACTTCTTCCGAATGCGAAATATCGACAGTCTTGATCTAAATGGCTGGGAACTTAATTTTAGCTACGACACAAAATACTGGCTTGTAGAATTAAGCGGTACGCATTACACCCATATTGAAGTGTGCAATGTAGGGAGTTACGTACGTTACTACTGTAATGATTGGGGCCTACCTGAGAGTTATATAAACAACATGATCCCGCCAAATTGGCATGCAAGTGCTCACCTTGGTGTGCGTTTATTTGAACAGCGGTTAGAAGCGGGACTAAGAGGCACTTTCATGGGACAACGTAACTCAATCCCTCGTTACAACGCTCCAACAGGGTTTAATGAACCCGTCCTTTGGCACAGTTATAACCTGCTGGATATCTATGCCAGTTATAAATTTAACGATGATACGACACTCGATTTCACCGTAGACAATGTCACCGATCGTTATTACCTCGATGCCTTGAGCTTGGGTTTAGTACCTGCACCAGGAAGAACAGCACGACTGAGCTTAACCTTACAATTTTAACTGATAACACCTATCAGACAGGAGAATAAAAGCATGAAAAAAATATTTGGCGTAATCGCTATCATCGGGCTTTCGCTCACTATGTCGGCCTGTGGCGGCAGTAGTGATAAAAAAGCCGACACCGAAGTACAAGTCCCGCAGCAAAAGCCAATCGCTGTCATTGAGTTACAATCGCCCACGGAACAAATATTTTCATTAGAAGCTGGCGCGGTACAAGTAACACTCAATGCTGATACAAGTACCCATGCCGAAGGTACTAGCTTAACTTACACGTGGCAGCTTATTGAGCGACCAGCTGCAAGTAACTCAGATATTACCAGTGCAGACAGTGCAATAACTGAATTTACAGCTGATTTCCCCGGTGTATATGTAGTGAGCTTAATCGTAAACGATGGCACCAAAAACAGCGAAGCTGTTCGTTTTACGCTCACTGCAACCAGCCCGTATCCAATTGCAATTACTGAGTCAATTTATAGTGTAAATTTGGGCACTGATAGCATTGGTCTTGATGGTAGTCAAAGCGTAACACCGACTGGTGAAACCGGCTCATTAGAATACCAATGGGAGCTTATTGAAAAGCCAACAGATAGTACGGGCTATTTAAACAATGCAGATCAAAGTCAAAGTACTTTATTTGTTGATTTAGCCGGTGATTACAAACTGCAATTTATAGTGACTTATAATGGCATTGCCAGTGAGCCCGTTAATGTTACGGTTAGTGTGGCAGAGGGTAATGCACCACCAGTTGCTAAAGCAGATGACATTACTATTATTTTAGGTGAAGAAGCCGTACTTGATGCCTCATCGAGTATTGATCCAGAAGGTGAGCAACTGCAATATCGCTGGCAATGGGGTTATAGCCCAACGGAGCCTGATAATGTACCCTTGCCAAAACTTGACGGTGCAACAACCGCCAAAGTGCGTTTTACTCCACAAGCTGTAGCAAATTATAAAATAATGCTATTTGTATTTGATGGCACGCGAAAAAGTGAAGAAAAAGAAATAACCGTCACAGTCAATAAAAACCCTGAAGCGACAACCAATGCGGCACCTATTGGTGAGTTATCAGCAACTGGTTATTATCCGTCTTACAGTATTGGTGAACAAGAAGTTGGTCTTCGCGCCGAGTTTAACTTTACTGGTTATGATCCAGAAGGTGAAGCGCTGCAAATTATCGACGCGACACTTGTTGAAAAACCTGAAGGTAGTTTAGCTGAGCTTGTTGATATAGGCTCTTGGAAACCGATGGGTAAAAAAATCCAAAAGTTAGATATAGCAGGTACTTATTTAGTTCGAATGGTGATTTCTGACGGTGAAAATCAAATGTCACTTGATGCCACGATGGAAGCAAAAGTAGGTAACGTTAACGGCCAACCTTCAACAAGTGGCGTTAATGCACAATCAAAATCAGTATTGGTTGGTGATGCGTTAGTATTTGATGCTTCAAGTAGCGATCCTAATGATGACCCAATTACCTTTCACTGGGAGCTAACAGATAAACCTGATGGCAGTAACGCGACAATTGAAGCCGTGATCGAGCCAGAGAGTCAAGAGTATCGCCGTGCAAAAGTGATCACCGATGTGCCAGGTTCTTACACTGCACGTTTGATTGTAGAAGATGACCGTGGCTTATTTGCCAAAACATATGCGCAAGATGATGGTTTAGCTAAATTAACCAACACAACACCAGAAATACGCTCAGTAGTATGGGCACGTAACTGGGGGCGTTTAAGGCCGGGTGAAGACTATTATCAAATTCTAACATGTATGTCGTTATCGCATCGCCCGGAGACAATTGATGCCGATGGTGATGAAGTATTCACGCATGAAGAGCTGATCAGTACACCTGAAGGCGGCGAGTTTACCAGTAGCCCAAGTGAGGCCGATTGCTCTAACACCCGAGGTCAAGTATTTACTAAACCAGGAACGTACACATTCAGATACTCTGCAACAGACTTAATTGATGATGCTCCACAGTACGATTTTGTAGTAAAAGTTGACCCAATAGCTGAGGCTAAAGGTGTTCGTTTACGCAGTTTAAATGACAATAATGAAAGCTTATGGCAACCATTACCATATGAAAATATCCCTCCATTTGCTAATGACTTTTATGCAAGCTCTAAGCCTTTCCTTGAAGAAGGTTATGTAAGGTGGTCATTAACTGCAACAGATGCAGATTACACCATCGAAAATCTACATGTTAGTCATATCAATGGTGATTTAGAAAGCTTAACACCTCGCTTTGAAAACTTAATGCAAGGGCAAGTTATTGCCAAAGGTGAGTCAGTTGAGTTTAAAACTGTATTACCTGCGGTAACGTGTGTTGGAAACAAAGAGGCATCAGAAGGATTT
>NZ_JBQSVO010000122.1:0-11141 GCF_052376275.1 Pseudoalteromonas sp. AOP7-A1-14
GTATTTATTAGTTCTTTTCTTCCTTTATTAATAATAGCCTTACATGCAACCACAGCAATATAAGTTTGCACATGAGCTTTTGTTTTTTCAGCCACCATGTCGATATTTAAGCACTTTTCCAAATTCTCCCTTGTGAGCCAAATAAAACATGAGTGACAATAGTCATTTTTTAGCACGTCAGTTAAGATAACGTGCATGATTATTGTGCGTTTGGGAAACCTAATTGACGCCACGATTCATAAACAAAAACGGCAACGGCATTGGATAAGTTCATGCTACGGCTATTTGCCTGCATTGGAATGCGCACACGCTGCTCATGAGGTAGTGACTGTATTAATTCGTCAGGTAAACCACGTGTCTCAGGGCCAAATACTAAGCAATCGCCTTGTTGATATTGTGCTTGATGATGAAACTGGCTGCCTTTGGTGGTACACGCATAAACCTTTTTAGGCTGGCATTTTGCTAAGTAAGCTTCAAACGATACATGGCGTTGTACATGGCTAAACTCATGGTAATCAAGGCCTGCGCGCTTTACGCGTTTATCATCCCATTCAAAACCTAATGGCTCAATCAAGTGCAAAGAAAACCCAGTATTAGCGCATAAGCGAATAATATTGCCCGTATTAGGGGGGATCTCTGGTTGGTATAAGACGATATCAAGCATGTTTTTCCTTATTAATAAGCCTTTTTAGCGCGCTTGAGTATACACGAAGTGGTATAATACTTAACTATCACAAACGTTAAAGCGAAAATTAATGTGAAAAACCGCAGTTATGAATTTTGGGTAAAAACAGCCAGCATAGTGACCATGGTAATGGTTAGTTTAATGATTGCAGCTAAGTGTTGGGCGTGGCTTGCTTCTGGCTCTGCGTCAATGTTGGGTTCGTTAACCGATTCATTAATGGATATAACTGCCTCCGCTATGAGCTTTTTAGTGCTTGGTTACGCGCTTCGCCCTGCTGATGACGATCACCGCTTTGGTCACGGTAAGGCCGAGGCACTAGCTGGACTTGGTCAAGCTGCATTTATAGCTGGTTCCGGGTGTTTATTGGCGTTTCATGGTGTTGAGCGCTTGTTTAATCCGGTTGTTTTAACGCACTCAATGTTGGGGATTTGGGTTAGTATATTTGCGATTGTATGTACTTTAGTGGTGGTTTTTGTGCAACAAAAAGTGATTGCACATACTGAGTCTATCGCCATAAAAGCTGACTCGGTTCATTATAAAGGTGACTTAATTTTAAATGCCGCGGTGTTGCTTGCTATTATACTAGCGCAGTCTGGAATGATGTTCGCAGATCCTATATTTGCTATTGGTGTAGCAGGTTATTTACTTTATAACAGTTGGGATATAGCGGGGCAAAGCGCCGATCATCTGATGGATAAAGAGCTTCCTGATGAAGAAAAAACTGAAATTATTTTAATCGCGAATGCTCATGATGATGTGTTTGGTGTTCATGATGTACGCACTAGGCAGGGCGGGAAAATTAAGTTTATACAACTTCATTTAGAACTTAAAGACGAGATGCCATTAATCAGAGCACATAACGTGGCAGACGAAGTGGTGGCTATGATCCAAAAAGGATTTGAAAGTGAAATGGATATTTTAATCCATCTCGATCCGCTTTCTATTTGTGATCAAGATAACCCAGTACAAAAAGCATAAAGCTGGCTAAGCACTTTGCGGCGAACGTTATCTTGCTCAAATAGTAATTCATGTTTAGCTGCGCTATAAGTTTTTAATTTAGTTTGAGTTAGCCGCTTAACTATTTTATGTTGGGCTTGGTTGTCTACAACGACATCTTGCTCGGCACTGGCAATAAAAAGCGGGATATCCACATTGAGGCTATCAACCTTACTAATAAAGGTAAAAGCCGCATTAAGCCAGCCGTAGGTTACTCCGCCAAGTTTTAAGCTAGGCGCTTGTTGATACACATCACGAAAATAAGCATACCTTGCAGCGCTACTCGTGAGTGTATTTATAGCAAAGTCGTCAGCATGATAGTCGCCTTGGCCAAACGCGTAACAGCCAGATAAACCTACTGATGAGGCCACTTTAGCTGCCAATTTAGCTAGTGGTTTGGGCGTACCTTTAGTGTAAATATCAAACATTGGTGCGGATAAAAACAAGCCATTATAGTTATGCTCAAAGCGGGCTAAATAATCATAGGCAATAGCCCCGCCCATTGAATGTCCTAATAACACTTTTTTTCCTTGCCAGTGTTTATCTACAACCTTTATATTAAACAGCGCTAAATCGGCGGCATAATCATTAAAGTCTTTTACAAAGCCTTTGTGAGGGTTTTTTAAGCCGCGATACGAACGTCCTTGCCCTTGGTGATCAACAATAAATACTGCAATGTTATTATTATACAATTCCCATAATAACTCTTTATACTTATCGAGCCCTTCAATACGCCCTGAACTGATTATAATGGCGGTGCTAGCATTACTTGGAATAGCGTAAGCGTAGTATAGCTGCCCATGTGAAGTAGCGAGGTAATGCTTAGCTAAAGTATCAGTAAAAAAATCATCAATGGTAGATATATTGTTTTTAAGGTTCGCTTCATTGCTATAAAACATTACATAGTCACTTTTTAGTTACTTGAATTTTACTGTTAATTGGCAGTGTTATACTAACGCATAAACCGCCTGTTGCTTGGTTTTTAAGTACTAGATTACCGCCATGCGCTACTACTGCATTTTTAGCAATAGCTAAGCCTAATCCTGTACCGCCACTGGTACGATCCCGTGCATGAGACTGACGAAAAAATGGCTCACATAGTTTGGTTAAATTTTCAGGCGCTACGCCTTCGCCATCATCACAAATTTCAATATAAACAGTTTCAGCTTGCGATAATGTTAAGGTAATCGTGTGCTTGGCATACTTGATTGCATTACGCAGTACGTTTTCAAGAGCGCTGGCTATTAAGCTTTCATCACAGTTTATCGTGACATTAAACTTGCCATTTACAAGCAACTGTTTATTATTTTGCTTGGCCTCAAATGTTGCATCATTCAATACGTGATCAACAATAACTTGTAAAGACTGATGATTTAAATGAAGAGCTTGGCTTTTTGCCTCTAGGCGTGAAACTTTAAGTACATCAGCGATCATTTTATCGAGCTGGTTAGCTTCTTTTTCAATCCGTAGTAGGTAACCTTGGTTAGCCTCGCTTGCTTGCATTTGTGCAAGGCCGGTTGCCATTTTTAAGCGAGTAAGTGGCGAACGTAGCTCATGAGAAATATCAGCCAATAAGCGTTTTTGTGCGCTGATCAGCTGCTCAAGCTGCTCAGCCATACTATTAAAGTCGCGTCCTAATACGCCTAGCTCATCTTGGCGTTCTGGGTTAAGTTTTGCTCTGGCGGTTAAGTCTCCTGCTGAGAGTTTAATTGCTGCTTGTTTTAAACTATTGATAGGCGCAATTAAATTACGGCTAAATATAAAGCTTAAAGTTAGCGAGGCTGCAAAAGCAATCATCACTTTTAGCCAAGTTGGTAATAATTTTAAACGGATAAAAAACGGGGGCTGGTGGTTTGCATCTATCTCGTATAAATAAAAATTTCCCTCAGGAGTGGTTATTTCAATTGGGCCAAATGCTTGGTAGTGCTCAGTAAAAATAACTTGAGCGGGCATGTTTTTGGTAAAGTTTAATAGGCTTAAATCAACATTTTCGGGAACTTCGCGACTCGTTAATATTTTATCGGGTTGCTCGGAGCTTAAATATAATAACTTACGTTTAGTTAGTCTAGGGTGGTTAAATACTTCGCTTAAAGATTTTTTGTGTTTAACGGTGCTGCGTTCGATCCCCTTTGCGGTATAAAGTAAATTTTTTTGCATTGGACCATGTAGCGGCTCATTGCTTACCGTGTTAGTAGCTAAGTTACTTAAAAAAAACAGTGCGCCCATGGTGCCAATAACGGTCAGCCAAAACCAACTAAATACTTTAAAAAATAAATAATGATGGGGTGACTTTAAGTAGCTCAAAAGGGTCAACTTAGGCTCCTTGAATAAAGACATAGCCGTTGCCCCTAATTGTTTTTATTCGTTCTAGGTCGTTAAATTCAGCTATTTTTTTACGAATATTACTGACATGCATATCAATTGAGCGGTCAAAAGACGCAAGGCGACGACCAAGTACTTGTTCACTCAAGACCTCTTTACTTACCACTTCACCAGCTTGTTGTATAAGCTTAACCAAAATTTCGTACTCAGTGCCTGTTAGGTTAAGTAGCTGATCGTTAATCAGAGCTTGTCTAGAGGCTAGGTTGATAGTGACGCTATTAACGGTAAGTATAGTGCTTTCTGAGTTATTAACGCTGGCAATATGTTCAATTCTGCGGGTAATTGCTTTTACCCGAGCAAGCAATTCACGGTGGTTAAAAGGTTTTGGAATATAATCATCAGCGCCTAGTTCTAAGCCAAAAATGCGGTCGAAATCTTCCCCTTTTGCAGTTAGCATTATAACGGGGGTTAACTTATGTTGGCGTAATTGCTTTAAAACTTCAAAGCCCTCGAGTGAAGGGAGCATTACATCAAGTAATATTAATGCGTAATCATCACTTAGCGCTTGTTGTAGGCCTTCCTTACCATCATGCTTTGACTCAATCTCAAACCCTTGTGCACTTAAGTACTCACTGAGTAATTCACATAATTCAATATCGTCGTCAATCATTAATAGTTTCATCAGCCAGCCTTAAGTGTTGTATGTCAGCTTATTTTAACCGCGAAATAGCCTAAAAGTGAACCTTTACACAACCTTTACACTCGTTTGCGTTACTTTGCACTGTAAGGGGTATAGTGAATTTACTGACTCAACCCAGTAATGGTAACTCAACGAGTAATCCAACAACCAAAGGTAATAATTATGACAATGACAACTAAACTTTCTAAACTTGTGCTAATTTGTGGCCTTGCTACAGCAACGCTAGGTGCTACTAATGTAATGGCTAAAGGTGGCATGGAACATCATCACGGTGACAGACAAGCACGCTTTTTATTATCAGAGCGTGGTGTTGAAAAATTAGCTTTAACACAAGCGCAGCAAGATCAACTTAAAGTTATCTTTGATGCCAATAAAGCGAAAAGAGAAGCTAAGCGCAGCGGCAATAAAGACGATTTTAAAGCGGCACGTAAAGCACATAAAGAAAAGATGGCAGTATTACTTAGTGCAGCTAAATTCGATGAAAACGCTGCGCAAGAGCTGCTTGATGCTCGCACCGAAAAAGGTAATAGTATTGCGATGGAAAAACTTAAAACGCAGCATCAAATCTGGCAGGTGCTCAATGAAGAGCAGCGTGAAAAGCTATCTGAAATGAAAAAGCATAAACGTAAAAAAGGCCATAATAAAAGCCGTTAATTTACCCATAAGCGCTAATTTATTTAGCGCTTTTTTTCATTAGGCAGTTAAACCATTAAACCAGTGAAAATCTAACTCCTGTATGGGCAAACTTGATTCGCGTATGTATTAACTTACATATTTATTTAAAAAACTCATCGTCATTTTTTGCAAGCATCGCTTCAATATCTTCAATCATATCTTGGCTTAAATCGTTTGCGTTGGTGACGGGGCTTGATATTTTATTGTTTTCAAACGACCACTCGCCTAAATCAATAAGCTGGCAACGCTTTGAGCAAAATGGGCGGTGCTCACTTTTATCGTTCCACTCGACTTGGTTTTTACAGGTTGGGCAATTAACAACGGTTGGCATAATATAAACTCATTAATCTTTTTGCGTATTTTATAGAATTCAGTGAATAGATCATAGGGTAGGGTAATAATACGTGCTTATATAAACACGTATTAACTTAATACTTTAAAAGCTCGTTACTCGGTTAATTTCAGCAAGGGATGTTACGCCATCTGCTGCTTTTTTAAGGCCAGATAAACGCAAGTTATTAAAGCCTGATTTAAGTGATACCTCTGCAATTTCTAAAGAATTACCACCACGCATAATAATTTGTGCAATTTCAGGGGTGACTTCCATTACTTCATAAATACCTACACGGCCCTTGTAACCTTCAGTACAACTATCACATCCTTTTGGTGTAAATAATGTTAGCTCGTCAAGTTTTGATTTATCAACCCCCTGGCGTAAAAGTTCTTCTTCAGGCAGTGTTTCGGGGGTTTTACATTTAGGGCATAAACGACGCGCAAGACGCTGTGCAATAATGAGGGTAATCGAACTTGCCACGTTGTAGGCGGGCACACCCATATTTAATAAACGGGTTAAGGTTTCAGGTGCTGAATTAGTATGCAGAGTAGACATAACTAAGTGACCTGTTTGCGCTGCTTTTATAGATATTTCAGCGGTTTCAAGGTCACGTATTTCACCTACCATCACCACATCAGGATCTTGACGTAAAAATGCTTTTAGTGCGTTGGCAAAAGTCATCTCTGCTTTAGGGTTTATTTGTACTTGGTTAACCCCTTCAAGGTTAATCTCTACCGGGTCTTCGGCGGTACTAATATTACGCTCGGGCTGATTAAGTATGTTTAAACCAGTGTACAGGGATACCGTTTTACCAGAGCCGGTAGGGCCAGTAACAAGTATCATGCCTTGTGGTTGTGCTAAAGCATTCATGTATAGTGCTTTTTGCTCAGGTTCGTAACCTAGTACATCAATGCCAAGCATGGCACTTGATGAATCAAGTATTCGCATAACTATTTTTTCACCCCACAAGGTTGGCAAGGTGCTGACACGAAAGTCGATACTTTTACGTTCGGTAATTTTTAGTTTTATACGTCCATCTTGGGGTTTACGTTTTTCTGCAATATCCAAGCGAGCCATTACTTTTAAACGTGCTGAAAGGCGTGTCGCTAAGCTATTTGGTGGGCTTGCCATTTCATGCAAAATACCATCGATACGAAACCGAACTCGGTATTTATGTTCATAAGGTTCAAAGTGTAAGTCTGACGCGCCTTTTTTAATCGCGTCCATCAAAATTTTATTGATATAGACAATAATAGGTGCATCGTCTTTGTCTTCTTCACCTGGGCTTTTAACGTCTTTTTGTTCGGTTTCTAAATCACCAAACTCTTTAAACTCATCGTCACTTAAATGTAAACTGCTGCTGGCATCTAATAATTGCTCTATTTTATTTTCGAGTTGGCGGTAATCAACTACCACCACTTCACAAGAGAGGCCGGTACTAAATTCAAAGTTCTCAAAAGCACCGTAATCGGTCGGATCAGAAGCGGCAATATAAAGTTTACGGCCTTTTTTGACTAACGGGAGAATATGGTGCTGACGGATCAGTTTTTCTTTAACTAACTCTTTAGAGATAAATTCAATATCAAAGTCTTTAATATCAAAATAAGGTACCCGAAAAAAATCTAGGCATTGTTCAGCCAGCTCTTGGCCATCAATACCACTGCAGGAGCTAATTAGCTCGGCAGTTGAACTAAAGTCTCGCTGTTTCAGCTTTACCGTTTCTGCGTCGATGCGGCCAAGTGTGATAAATTTTCGAAGTAGTGGTGAGTTAATATTCATTGCGCACCTTTAAATATTCATTCATAACTGCAACTTATCAGAAAAAAGTAGGGTATAACATTAGTCTTGGCGATTTAGGTTAATTTGCCAGCTAAAACACTAAATTTTTATTCTTATAGTAACTTTGCTTTAAAGTAAGTTAAATATTAGCTGAGTGTCGCTAACTTTTAACCGCTAGCTTTAAATAATGCTGGTGGTACTTTAAAACCTCAGCACTCACATCTTTAAGTGGTTGGTTATTATTAATTACGTCAATTGCACGGGCTTTTTTATCACTGCGAGACATTTGCGCATCAATAATTGCTTGTGCTTGCACTTTCGAAATATTGTCACGTTTTATGGTTCTAGTTAATTGCACTGCTACTGGCACATCAATCAATAATGTACGTTGGCAATATTTATCAAGGCCGTTTTCAAATAATAATGGCGCAACTAAAATAACGTATGGGCTGGTAGCGCTGTTTAAATCAGTTTGTATTTTTTTGCGAATAAGCGGGTGCAATAAGTTATTTAACCAGGTTTTTTGCACTTGCTCTGCAAATATAAGCGCACGCAGTTTACTGCGGTTTAGGGTTTGATCTTGATTTAAAATATCACTGCCAAAGTGCTCGATTATTGCATTTAAGCCATCACTTTTTGGTGCTACAACTTCACGGGCAATAATATCGGCATCCACAATGGTTATACCTTGTGCTTCAAATATAGCACTTACGGCACTTTTACCACAGCCAATGCCGCCTGTTAACCCAAGCGTCCATTTGTTTATACTTATGTTTTTAGTCGCACCATTAACGGTAGTATTAGCCATACTTAATAACCAAGCCAATTAAAATAGTAGGTTTTTAGTTGTGTCCCCCAAAGCATAGCAATCCAGCCTGCAATTGCTAAGTAAGGGCCAAAGGGAATGGGTGTGGTTTTATCTTTGCCTTGAATCGAAAGTAGTGCAATACCAATAATGGCACCGACAACGCTTGAGAGTAAAATAATCATAAGCAAAAATTGCCAACCAAGTAATGCACCAAAAACAGCCAGTAACTTAAAGTCGCCATAGCCCATGCCTTCCTTACCGGTCAGTAATTTAAATAACCAGTAAACACTCCAAAGGCTTAAATAGCCGCAAGCGGCGCCGATAATCGCATCACTTGGTGGTATGGTAATACCTAAAACTGCGGCAATGAGCGCAAGCCAAATCAGTGGTAAAGTGA
This sequence comes from Pseudoalteromonas sp. AOP7-A1-14, assembly GCF_052376275.1. NCBI lineage: Bacteria > Pseudomonadati > Pseudomonadota > Gammaproteobacteria > Alteromonadales > Pseudoalteromonadaceae > Pseudoalteromonas > Pseudoalteromonas sp. AOP7-A1-14. Next base: position 8,697 of record NZ_JBQSVO010000122.1, read on the forward strand.
GCTGATCGGGCAATAGCATATGATCAATATCAATAAAGGTAAGTGTGACTAAAAACCAGGTAATAACAATATAAAGCAGTGCTTGTTCGGTTGCGCCAAAAGTATAAGCAACGGTTAAACTTAAAATAGCAGTAAGTACTTCAATAATTGGATAACGCACTGTAATAGGATGCTTACAGCTCGCACAACGCCCTTTGAGTAACAGCCAGCTTAGTACCGGGATGTTCTGCCATGCTTTTATGGTGGTTTTACAGTTTGGGCAGGTTGAGCTAGGCGTAACTAAATTAAAGGGCTTAGTTGGTGTTGTTTGGTTATTTTGTTCATTACTTAGCTCATCGGCAAGTAAAGTACGGCACTCGGTTTGCCATTCACGCTGCATCATCAGCGGTATGCGGTAAATAACTACATTTAAAAAACTACCAATGCAAAGGCTAACAAGGCCTACAGTGAGTAAATAAAACCACAACTGGCTTTGCATTACAGTGGTTATATCGGATAAAAAATCGAGCATTACTTTCCTTAAAGTTATTCAAAAAATAAGTGAATTAGTTATTTAAAACTTTTTACCGGCGAGTTCACCGAGGTGCTACGCGCTACACTGAGGAGTCATAAAAGTTGAACAATCACTTTTGGCTTCTCTGTGGAGATCTGTGTTCTCGGTGGTGATATAATCATTGTATTGTTGCTCCGAGCCTGCAAACCCTTTTTACCACCGAGTTCACTGAGGCGCTACGCGCTACACTGAGAAGATTAACATAAAAGTAAACTATCACTATTTTTTAATAATTAAATCACTGAGCCTAGTTGGAATATCGGTAAATACATGGCAATAATTAGGCCGCCAACTAATACACCAAGCACAACCATTATAAGAGGTTCAAGTAAGCTGGAAAGGCCATCAACGGCGTCGTCAACTTCTTGCTCATAAATAGTAGCCACTTTAGCTAGCATACTATCTAGGGAGCCTGACTCTTCACCAATCGCCACCATTTGAATAACCATATCGGGGAATATCTTTGAATTACGCATTGCCCAGTTCATTTGGTTACCCGAGCTTACCTCAGCTTTTATATCTAAAATAGCGTAACGATACACAGCATTACCAGAGGCACCAGCAGCAGAATCCAGCGCATCAACCAGTGGTACACCTGCCGCAAAGGTGGTAGAAAGCGTGCGTGCATAGCGGGCAACAGCGGCTTTATTCAAAATCATGCCAATAATAGGCAGTTTTAAAATAGCTTTGTCGTTGGCATCACGCAGTTTTTTATTTTTTAATAGCGCTTCTTTGTATGCCCAAATAAACACAACAATAGCGATGAATATTATCCACCAGTATTCTTGCATAAATTCAGAAATACCAATCACCATTAAAGTAAAAGCGGGGAGCTCTGCACCAAAGCCGGCAAATATATCTTGAAATTGCGGTACTACAAAAATAAGTAATATGGACGTCACAACTAATGCAATTACTAATACAGCGATGGGGTAAAACATGGCCTTTTTAATTTTTGACTTTAGCGCTTCAGATTTTTCTTTATAAATAGCGATGCGGTCAAAAATTTTATCAAGTGCGCCAGATTGTTCACCCGATGCCACTAAATCGCAATATAAATCATCAAAGTAGCGAGGGTGTTTACGTAGCGCGTTTGAAAGGGGGGCTCCTGCTTTTACTTCATCACCAATGGTTTCCATTAGTTTAGTGACACTTTTATTATCAGAGCCTGAGCCAATCATATCAATGGCTTGAATGAGCGGCACGCCTGCCATTAGCATAGTGGCTATTTGCCGTGTCACTAAAGCAATATCTTTAGCGGTAATTTTTTGTTTACTTTGAATACCAAAAAGGGGTTTTGCTTTACGTTTTACTTTAGAGGGGGTGATATTTTGTTTACGTAGCTGGGCTTTAACAAGGGCAATGCTTGCAGCCGTCATTTCGCCTTCAAGCTTTTTCCCGCGCGCACTAACGCCAATCCACTGAAAGGTATCATTGCTTGACTGTTCATTTTTCTTTGCCATATTAGACCTAATTCAGTATCAACTGTTTGATGGTTCCCAGGTGCCTGTATCCCAAGAGTTATTTTTTGGATATAGGTGCTTGGCTTCAATTGTTAGAGCATTCGCTTGCTTACCCATTGAAAGTGCTTTCATAGCTCTTATTGTTTCAAAGTAAATATAATCACTTGGGTAAGCTTTTAAAAAAACTTCTGACCAAGTTAAAAAGTTAATAACTTCATTATAGTTTTTTTGTTGAAGTGCGACTTCTAGTTTAATGGTGTTTATTTGAATTTCTTTAAACTTATACTCTACAAATGGGTTTAAAGTCTGAGATAGCAATATATGGTTATTCGGCTCTTTATAAATGTATTGTCTCAGTAACATTGAAGACTGTAGAGCTGTAAGTGAAAAAATGATTAATATTATGAAAAAAACTAAGTTTAACACTTC
>NZ_JBQSVO010000123.1:0-11115 GCF_052376275.1 Pseudoalteromonas sp. AOP7-A1-14
GTAGCAACATGACCCAATTACAACACACACACTCTCAAGCTCAAGTGGTTGAGCTAAACCAAGAAAGTATCGCAACATTACCAAGTAGCGTAGATGTGCCTACTTACGACCGTAGCAAAGTTAAAGCAGGGATTGTACATATTGGTGTTGGTGGCTTTCACCGGGCACATCAAGCGACGTACATTAATGAGCTACTAAAAACTCCAGGCAATGAGCAATGGGGAATATGTGGTGTAGGGTTACTTGAAGCTAACCGTGATCTGCGCGACATATTACACAAACAAGATAACCTATATACACTCACGGTACGTCATCCAAATGGTAGTGTTAATAATACGGTTATTGGCTCTATGGTGGAGTTTTTATTCGCACCTGAAAATAAACAAGCTGTGATCAATAAAATGGCTCATAGCGATACAAAAATAGTGTCGTTGACGATTACCGAAGGCGGTTATAACTTTCATCCAGCGACTGGAGAATTTGATTACACAAATCCAGATATAATCCATGATATAGCGAATCCAGAACAACCCATAACCGCATTTGGATATATCACAGCTGCACTAAAACTTCGTAAAGAGCAAAACTTAGCGGCATTTACAGTTCAGTCGTGCGATAACATTCAGCATAACGGCCATGTTACGCGAAAAATGTTGTTAGCATTTGCACAAAAGCAAGATGCCGAATTAGCACAATGGATTGAGCAACATGTTGCCTTTCCTAATGCCATGGTTGATCGTATTACGCCTATTTCAAAGCAATCAGATATTGATTATGTGACCCAAGCGTATGGCATAAATGATGGCTGGCCAATTACCTGTGAGTCATTTACACAATGGGTAATAGAAGATGATTTTAGTGATGGTCGTCCAAATTGGGATAACGTAGGTGCACAGTTTGTTAGTGATGTGACCCCATTTGAAAAAATGAAAATACGTCTGCTCAATGCTGGCCACTCGGTACTTGGCTTACTCGGTTCGATTCATGGTTATAGCACAATTGATGAAACCGTCTCTGATCCATTATTTGCAAAATACTTACGTGCATTTATGGATTTAGAAGTCACGCCATTGCTTGAAACACTACCAGGTATTGAGCTCGATAATTATAAAGATATATTAATAGAGCGCTTTTCTAACCCAAATATTAAAGACAATTTAGCGCGTATTTGTTCAGAAAGTTCAGCTAAGTTACCTAAGTTTTTAATTGCCAGCATTAGTGAAAATCTAGCACAAAACCGTAACGTATCTTTAGCTGCCTTAGTAATAGCGAGTTGGTGCTTATACAGTGATAAAGGTATGACAGAACAAGGGCAAGCTCTTGATATTCAAGATGCTATGGCAAAAGAACTTAATCAAGCTGCTAAACTAACAGCAACAGAACCGCTATCGTTTATTGAGGTTGAAAGCATTTTCGGTGATTTGGCGAAAAATAAAGAATTTGTTCTTGAATACACATCTGCAATTGCTGCTTTATACACACCAAATAGCCAGATCAAAAGTGTTATGAACGCCACATTAGCCGCAAAAGAGGGCATGTAATGAGCATATTAATTGATCATAAAGCTGCGGCAGATATTAGCATAAGCTGTTTTGGTGAAGTGCTATGGGACTGTTTTGATTCGGGTAAACGTTTAGGTGGTGCACCGTTAAACATGTGTGTACGTATTAATTCACTTGGCATTAAAGCAGACATGATAAGCGCTGTAGGTGATGATGAGCTTGGTAAAGAATTACTAAATGAAATTAGCGAACAAAGTGTTAGCTGTACTTATATAGCCGTTAACGACAGTAAAAACACCAGCACGGTTGAAGTAACACTCGATAGCAGTGGCTCTGCTAGCTACGAAATTGTTGCTGATACCGCATGGGATAATATATCCATTACTGATGAGCTACTAAAAAAAGTTAGCTCGGATGATGTATTTGTATTTGGTAGCTTAATTGGCCGCAGTGCTCCTTCGCTTGCTACTTTGCAGCAATTACTTGATGTGGCAAATTTTAAAGTATTTGATGTGAATTTACGTGCGCCGCATTATCAGCTTGATACCTTAATTGAATTAATGAACCAAGCTGATTTCATAAAATTAAATGACGACGAGCTTTATGAAATCGCCAAAGCAATGGGGTGTAAGTATCATTCCCTTGAACAAAACCTCGCTTTTATTGCCAAGCAAACAAATACGCAATATTTGTGTGTAACAAAAGGCAGCCACGGTGCGCTTCTTACTATTAAAGGTGTTAATTATTATAACTCTGGCTATTTAATTAGTGTGGTTGATACTGTTGGTGCAGGGGATTCGTTTTTAGGTTCGTTGATTTATCAACTTTGCAGCAGTGATGACGCACAGCACAGCGTTGATTTTGCGTGTGCAGTAGGTGCTATGGTTGCTGAAAGTCATGGTGCGACACCGAAACTGAGCCATCGACAAATAAATGAGTTTATGGATCCTGCATGATCTCAGTTTAATCAATAAAAAAGCGGTCTTTAAAAACCGCTTTTTTATTGTCTGCTACTTTATTCCTGATAATAAAGTGAGGGACTTCATACCTCGAATTGATATTATCAGAAAGTCTTATTGTAGACTGAAGCAGTGTCTGCTAACTTGCGACGATTATTAAATGGGTTAACGTGCTTATTTTACCCAAACAAAGAGAAAATGTGCTTTATGATTATCTTTTTTATCTGTTTGACGATTTTAATTTTAAGTTATAAATTTTATAGCCCTTTTGTCGAAAAACAAGCGGGTATAGATCCAACCGCGGCTACACCGCAAACGCGTTTTAGTGAAGGTATTGATTATGTACCAATCCACCCTGTACGCGCTTTTTTAATTCAATTTTTAAATATTGCCGGTGTCGGTCCAATTTTTGGACCTATCCTTGGTGCGCTATACGGGCCTATTGCTTTAGTATGGATAGTGCTCGGTAACGTACTCGGTGGCGCAGTGCATGACTTCTTCTCTGGTGTAATGAGTATTAAAGAAGATGGTAAAAGCCTTCCAGAAATAGCTGGTAAGTACTACAACGTTGTATTTAAAGGCTTTATGCTTGTATTTACCGCGATGCTACTGTTTTTTGTAGGTGTTGTTTTTATTACCAGTCCTGCAGGTTTGCTCAGTAATTTAGATGTATTCAAAGATACCTTTTTAGCGAATAATACCTTTTGGGTATTGGCTATTTTAGGCTATTACCTTTTAGCGACATTACTACCAATTGATAAAATCATCACTCGGCTTTATCCTCTATTTGGTTTGTTAATGATAGTGATGACCACGTTAATTGCAATTGCTTTATTAATTGATGCCCCACATTTACCCGTAGCAGGTGACTTTTTAGCTTATTTTGAAGCTGATCATGCTCATGATTTTTTGACACCTAACCCTGATGGCTTACCCACATGGCCGCTGCTGTTTGTAACTATTACCTGTGGTGCGATTAGCGGATTCCATTCAACTCAAGCGCCTATTATTACCCGTTGTTTAACGAACGAAAAATATGTGCGCCCAGTTTATTATGGCGCAATGATGTGTGAAGGTATTGTAGGTTGTGTATGGGCACTTGCTGGTATTGCTGCATTCCCAGATGGATATGCAGAATTAAAAGCATTACTTGACCAAGGCGGTCCTGGCTTAGTGGTAAATCATGTAGCGAGCAGCTATTTAGGTGTATTTGGCGGTATTATGGCAATTATTGCTGTAGCTGTTTTCCCTATCACTTCAGGTGATACTGCGTTTCGCTCATTACGTTTAACAATGGTTGATGCTTTTAATATCCCACAAAGCTTACGTAACCGCTTGTTATTAGCTGTGCCAATTTTAGCTATTGCATTCTTTATGACTAAGCTCGATTTTACACTTATATGGCGCTACTTTGCGTTCTCAAATATGTTGCTATCAACCAGTGTGTTATGGCTTGCTACTAAGTACTTATTTGACCGTGGTGCTGTTCATTGGATCGCCAGTATCCCTGCGGTAATTGCAACAGCGATTACGGTTTCATACATCATGACAGCGGAAATTGGCTTTAACTTATCACCTAAGCTTGGTCAGCCAATTGGTGCTGTGGTTGCAGTGATAGGGTTTATTGTATTAGTGATTGTTCATAAAAAACATCATAAGCAAGTCGCATAACTAATTGTTTATTTGCAAAAAAAAGCGAGCTTATAGCTCGCTTTTTTTATGTATGTTAAATATTGAATTTAGCTTTCTTGCTTATATACCGCTAGTGGATGCGAAGTACTTAAAGATACGTGAACTTTATCGCCAGGGTTTACTACCACTTCGTGACTAATACGGCTAGTTATAACTGTTTTACAGACAAGCTCTACAGCGCATAAACGGCTACCGCCTTCAAATCGTACCCATACAACCACGCCATTATTATCCGCATCGCCTTGCACAAGTAATACGTCATCAGGGCGTAGTAATACATCGACATCGACATCGCCTTGCTGACAATCTACGGCAAGCGCGGGCACACTACCAATATTAGTGATTGCTTGACCTTGTGCGAATTTGCCTGCAATGAAGCTTGCTTCACCTAAAAAGCGCGCTACAAAGCGATTTTTTGGCATGCTAAAGCAGTTTTCAGGTGAGTCAATTTGTTGAATCTTTCCGCCTTTGAGTACCCCAACACGGTCACCTACTGAGAGTGCTTCTTCTTGGTCGTGGGTTACCCAAATAGCAGGTACACTGGCTTTTTTGAGGGCGTTACGAATATCCCAACGCAGCATATCTTTGAGTGCAGCATCTAAGTTTGAAAGTGGCTCATCAAGTAATACAAAATCCGGTTGGTGGGCAAGTGTACGAGCAAGGGCAACCCGCTGTTTTTGTCCGCCAGACAGTGTGGCAGGCTTTTTATCACGAAAAGCATCAAGACCAAGTAAGGTGATCCAATGATCTGCAACAGCAGTGTCTTTTAACCGAAAACAAATATTTTGCGTTACCGTTAAGTGAGGAAATAAGGCAAAGTCTTGAAAAACCATACCGACACTGCGCTTTTCTGGTGGTACATTGAGCTTAGGTGATGCGCGCCACTTACCTAAACTTACTTCACCTTCACTTATTGGGATAAGCCCGGCAAGTGCTTGTAAAATCGTGCTTTTACCACAACCCGTAGGGCCAACAAGCATTAGGATTTCACTTTTATCAAGTGCTAAATCTAGCTCGCTTACTACACGGTTGCTGCCGTAATCTATAGACAACTTACTTACAGATAGCATTTGTTTTTAAATCCTCAATGTTCGAACTGGTTTCGCTTCTCGCCAGACAACATAATAGCTAAGCCACACGCAGAAATCACTACCAGTAGCAGACCAGGAACTGCTGCGCGGCCAAAATAACCCGCTTCGTAAACGCGCCATAAGTAAGTAGAGAGTGTTTCGAATCCTGTTGGGCCAAGAAGCAAAGTGGCTTCTAATTCTCGCATTGATTCTAAAAATACCAATGCAGCACCAGCGATTATGCCGCGCATAGTTAACGGTAATGTTATACGCATAAATGCTTCTCGGGGGCTTGCACCCAGCACTCGTGCTGATTTGACTAAACTTGAATCAAGGTGTTCGGTACTAGTACGTATTGACCCTACCGCTAAAGGTAAAAATCGTAGCACATAAGCAATAATTAACAGCCCTAAAGTTTGGTACAAAAAGGGTAATTGTAAGCCGCCATAAACCAGTGTGGTGCCCATCACTACGCCAGGAATACCAAATCCAAAGTAGGTAACTCGCTCCATAATACGACCCGCTTTGCCTGTTAGTGCTGCATGAGCAACAGGAATAGCAACAATAACGCCCACAACAGCAGCAATAGCTGATGCGTAGGCTGAGTTCCATGCAATGCTAAAATCAAATGAGCTAACACCATCGCGGACAAGCCATAACGAAAATATAGCTAACGGTAAGCCAATCGCTAAAAATAAAATAGGGGCAAAGGTTAAAAATATCAAGCTGAGTTGCCATTTTTTAGGGAAGATAATTAACGGCCGGCCTTGGCGTTCGCTGGCGGTTTTAATATTTGACTCTATAAATAATAAAAAGCCCACAATAACCATCAATTGTAATGACAACATTGCTGCGCGATCTAAGCCCATTGAATTGTATTCTACATAAATGACTCTGGTAAAGGTATCTAGGCGCATCATGGCGGGGGTACCAAAATCAGACAAAGTGTATAGCGCAACCAATAATGAGCCTGCGGCAATACCATTAACTACACGGGGTAGGATGACTCTAAATACACTTTGTGTCATAGACATACCAAGTGTACGCGCCGCATTAACCATGCTTGAATCAAGGCTGAGCAGTGATGCGCGTGTTGTTAGCATCACAAAGGGGAACGTATAAAGTGTCATAACAATAGTTGCCCCCATAAGGCCATGCATTGAGGGGGGTTCAAAACCGAGGAGGGTATTTATTTCGCCTCCGCGGCCAAATGCAGCATAAAGTGTAAAAGCACCAATGTAACTAGGAATAGCAAGCGGTGCGGCAAACACCACCAACCATAGTTTTTTAAAGGGTAAGGTTACATAAGCACTAATAAACGCCAGTGGCACACCAATTAATATTGACCCTAATACCGTTAAGACCATTAGTGATAGGGTGTTACCTAATACTTTTAAGTTGTGGGTATCAAATGCTGAACTGGTATCGCCCGCTAAGGTTATTAAAATATAAATAGGAGTTAACGTAATGAGCGCTGCAAGCAGCGCCATTGGGTATGACACAGGTAGTCGCATTACAGTACGCCGCTGTTACGCATCAAATCAATAGTTGGACGTAAATCGGCTAACTTGGTTAAATCCACTTTAGGCGGCGAAACATCTGTTAAAGAGGGCAAACCTTCTGGTTGCGTAATACCATTAATTAAGGGTATTTCATAAGCTTCGCTAGCTAAATAACCTTGTACTTCTTTACTGAGTAAATAGCGCATAAAGTTAGTTGCCAGTGGGTCATCATTCAAAGCTAAAATGCCTGATGCGTTCACTAAGCAACCTGCATCTTGCTGGGTAAAGGCTAAATCAAGCTTTGCATCTGGTTTACCTGATTTAAGGCGCAGAGTGTAATAGTGATTAGCAAAACCAATATCAACTTCGCCACGCTCAACCCCCATAACAACTCCAAGTTCACCAGCGTAAGTTTTAGAGCGCTTTTTCACTTTTTTAAGCCATTTGGCGGTTTTGTCATCGCCTTCCAGTATGCGCATGGCAGTAACAAATGATTGGAATGAGGCATATGCAGGCGCCCAACCAATGCTTAAGTCACTGTCGGCAATCTCCATAATACTGGTGGGGACTTGCTCTTTCGTTAATCGCGAGGTGTTATAAGGCAAAGTACGAATACGCCCTGTAACAGGCGTCCACTCTTTATAACGAAACTGCGGTTGTAACTGTGAAGATAAGTCTTCAGGGATTGGTTGTGCTAGGCCTGCATCAGTTACTAAACCGATTGCACCAGAGTCTACCGCCCAAAATAAATCAGCTCTTTGCACCCCTGCTTTGGACTCAGCCACAATAGTATTAGCTAATGCTGCTGTAGGACCGCGACGAATACCAAGCTCTAAGTTAGGGTTTTTATCTTGAATTGCCTGTAGCACATTCTCGTACAAACCACCCTCACCACGGCCTAAATATAAGGTAAGCTCACCTTCAAGTTTAGGTAAGTCATCAACCGAGATTGGATTGGCTATTTCGCTGGCGAGTGCGCGAGAAAGAGGCAGTGGTAATGCACCAATTGCCCCTAACGCAGCTAAGCCTTGTATAAAATTCCTACGCTTCACTTAAAATACATCCTTACGTTCTTCTTCTGCTTTTTCAAGTAACACTTTTGCGCGGTCTAGTTTAGTGTGCATATCAGAAACTACTTCGCGAACTTCATTAACGCTTTTATCACCTGAAATGGCTTTTGGTAGTGTTACGTTAAAATCTTTTTCCAGAACTTCAACCAGATTGGCATCTTGTTCAATAAGCGTGCCTTCTACGCCTTCGAAAAGATGTAGGTAAGTGTCGTGTACAATATCAGTCGCTTCGCTGTTTAAACGTTCAGCATATTTAGCAACAACACGATCAAGCTTATGTTTAATTTCATCAATGGTGGCACTTTGTGTCATCATTTTAGTGGCTGTGGCTTTAACGTTTTCTAACAAGCCTTTTTGCTGAAATTTTGCAGCAAGCTTAACAGCCCCAAGACCTTGCCACAAGGCGATATTCATGGCTTTTTGCTCTTTACGCACATCAACAGCAGGTTTATTACTATCAATGGCTGTTTTTATACCATAAATACCTTGCCAGATTGAGGCGTATACAGGCACTAAATTGGTTTCAATGGCGCTATGGAACTTAACCGATTCCCAATATTCAAGTAAATCATCACTGTTTACAGATTTTGCACCCTTGCTTTCGTAGTCGCTTACCATAGTATCGACTTTATTAACCATCCATTCTACTTCTTCAGAGTAATCTTTCATGTTTTCTTGTAGGTGATTTACGTGTTCACCAATAGGGCCATTAGCAAATACAGGCTGCGCCACGAATGATGAGGCTACTAAAAGGCTGACGCCTACGGTTTTTACTGATTTAGATAATAAATTCATAGTAAGGATGATCCGAAAGGTTATTGTAAATGATAGCGATTATCATATCCGTAAAAGTGACTAAAATCAATATACCTAAATTTAGATTGAAACACCCGCTATATATGACCTTAGCGTGGTTTCTGTGTTTTTAGCGAGGTTAAAATGAGCGCTGACTATTGAATCCCAGTGATACACTTGATGTATAGTTTGATTTTTAAGCTAAAGTAACAAATAAAGACATTTATTTTTAAGTGATAGGTATAATAGTTAATGTATTAAGTAAAATAAGCGATTACTAATGAGGAGCATAGAGTGTCGTCATTTAATGTTCAACAACTGATTAAAAGTAAGCAAATAATTTTGTTTGACGGTCAGTGCAAGTTATGTAACGCGTGGTGTAACTTTATTATTAAGCATGACAAAAAGCTGTGCTTTAAACTGTGTAGTGTGCAGTCTGATAAAGGGCAAGCAATACTTAATTACTTTAACTACCCAATGGATAATTTCAAAACCATGATTTACGTTCAGAGTGACGTATGTTTAACCCAAAGCGATGCAGTACTTGCTATAACAAATCAACTTGGCTGGCCTTGGCGAGCCGCTAACATAATGCGCTTAATACCCAAACGCCTGCGCAATTGGGTATATGACCGTATTGCGTTTAACCGCTATCGCTTATTTGGTAAGCTCGATTATTGCCGTTTGCCTAAAAGTAGCCATGAACAGCATTATCTGTAAATAAGTGATAAAATTAACAGAGTTTAATTTAGGTAGAGATAAATAATGGCCAGCACTGCCCACGCATTACATATTTTGGTTAAGCATAAAGAACTTGCCGAAGACATCATAAAACAGTTAAAAAAAGGCGCTAAGTTTCAAGTGCTCGCAAAAAAGCACTCATCTTGCCCATCGGGTAAAAAAGGCGGTGACTTGGGTGAATTTAAACGCGGTCAAATGGTTCCTCAGTTTGATAAAGTCGCTTTTAATAGCGAAATACTAGAGCCGCATTTAGTGAAAACGAAGTTCGGCTGGCATGTAATTAAAGTACTGTATCGAACTTAATAATTAAGTTGCCAAAAGGAAGTTAGCAATCTGATCTAGTCAATAAATTTATATTGTGTCTGAGAGGTCGTAATGAGCGAATTACAGACATTCAAAGTCTTGACGTAAAAATAATCAATTCTCGTTATGTAATTTAAACGGCTTCTCGTTAAAACTTTCATAAAAATTCAAGCTGTTAATTTTCAGGCGATTTATAATGTGTGTTCTCATTATGCAATTTTATGCATTCTCGATTAAGTAAATTCTCGGTTATAGAGTAGTCAAAACAATTGTAATTCCTTGTAGCTATGTGTAAATTATTAATAATTGTATTTTGATAATTCTGGCGATTGGCACATTGAGTGTTAACGGGAATTCTCGGTAATACGCTGTTATGTTGCTTATTGCGGCACTGTCGTTGCTTTGTCGTTACTTTGTCGGGTTGTTTTCGTAACCGATAACTCTATTATTTAGGCATTGTTACCACTCAGAGTAACGAGGAGTAAACAATGATAGTAAAAAAATTAAGAGTTAAGAATAAATGGTCTCAAGAACAACTTGCGACAATGAGTGGGCTTAGTGCTCGAACTATCCAACGTGTCGAAAGTGGGCAAAGCGCCAGTTTTGAAACTCTTAAATCTCTCGCCTCTGTATTTGAAATTGATATAAATAAACTTACAGAGGAAATAACAATGATAGATAAAACAACTGAAAACTGGAAAGCACAACCTTGGTGGTTTAGGTTTGGTTTCTTGGGTATGTCATCAAGAAAAGCTCAACTATGCTCTGAATTTGCTTTTATAGTATTAGGCCTCGCTGCCTTTGTATATTGGGATGATAAATTTGCAGGGACTTGCCTTGTTATCTGCGGTTATTATACTAGTTGGCTAATTAGATACGGTGATAAACAAGACGTATGGTAGAAAAATCAACATAACAAGCCACTAAAGCAGGACAAATAACAGTTGGTTTTTGCTCCTGCGTCGCTTATTTTAACCAACTATTATTTGCCCCTTAGTGGGGCGTTGGTATGACTCCCACTGTCAAGTTAAACGCACTGATCCTTGCCTAACTTTTTAAGCCATAATTACTTCAGCTCGAATTAGAGCGAGTTAATACATAGGATGAAGCAAGTAATGTCGTCGGTCATCGTGCTGATATTCGTTGGTTATTACTATTTCTAGTAACAGAGCAGACCTTACTTATTTCGTCGTGGCACCTGTCCTATGTTCGTGGTGCAATGCAGCGTTAGCTGCATTGCCATCCTAACGCCGTCGGTGGTTGTGCCACACCCGGTGCTTGATCCCATGCATTAACTCTAATTCGTTTATCATGCAGGTACTCTTGCCAATCTCAGTTTTGTATTCACTGGCGTAAGCACCACTTCTTTTGCTATTGCTCATATGTATGCAATCATTTCTCGGGCAATGGCGGTGACAACTAGGTTGTAATGTTTCCCTTTGGCTATTATTTCTTTATAGCGCTTGCAGAGCCTAAGTTGC
>NZ_JBQSVO010000124.1:0-10935 GCF_052376275.1 Pseudoalteromonas sp. AOP7-A1-14
AAAGCTGAAGGCATATCACCTTCAGCTTTTCTTTAAATTACTTTATTAAATAATTCTTTTAAATTGCAATTTTAAAAGCAAAGTTTAAGTTACGAAAACTGCTCAAATAAGCTGTCTGTACTTAACCCTTCAAGCTGTAAAATATCTTTTAAACGACGTAGTGCTTCCACTTGAATTTGCCTTACTCGTTCACGCGTTAAACCAATTTCACGTCCAACATCTTCAAGGGTCGATGGCTCATAACCTAACAAACCAAAACGGCGCGCCAGTACTTCACGCTGCTTAGGATTAAGCTCACCTAACCAATCAATAATGTGTTTATCCATATCATTATTTTGCACTTCACCTTCAGGACCTGAACCTTTATCATCTGCAATAATATCAAGCAGTGCCGTATCGTTATCGCCACCGATTGGCGTATCAACAGAAGTAATTCTTTCGTTTAAACGTAGCATTTTTGTCACGTCTTCGACGGGTCGATCTAAGCATTGTGCAATTTCTTCGGCGGTTGGTTCATGATCTAGCTTTTGAGTTAACTCACGAGCTGTTCGCAAATAAACATTAAGCTCTTTAACCACATGAATGGGTAAACGGATAGTCCGCGTTTGATTCATAATGGCACGTTCAATAGTTTGTCGTATCCACCACGTTGCGTAGGTTGAAAAACGAAAGCCTCGTTCAGGGTCAAACTTTTCAACAGCGCGGATAAGTCCCAAGTTACCTTCTTCAATTAAATCAAGTAATGCAAGACCACGATTATTGTAACGGCGGGCAATTTTTACAACTAGGCGTAAATTACTTTCGATCATTCGTTTACGTGAAGCTTCACAACCTTTAAGTGCTTTTCGAGCAAAGAACACTTCTTCTTTAGCACTCAATAAAGGCGAAAAGCCAATTTCGCCTAAATAAAGCTGCGTTGCATCGAGATTTTTAGTCACTTCCTCTTTGGCAAATATTTCTTCTTCGTTGTCTACTTTTTCAAGCAACCCAGTGCTAGATTCTTCAGACGCTATATTGTCGAGCTTATCATCTTTGGTTTTCTCAAGTTTTTCTATATGACTCATGAGCGTACTCCCAAGCAAATATGTGATTGAACTAAATCACTATTTATCAATACCCGAATTAAGGCAGGTATTTTTCAGGGTTTACAGCTTTGCCTCGGTAACGAATTTCAAAACGAAGTGCCGTCACTGATGAACCAGAACTACCAACCTCTGCTATTTTCTGCCCTGCCTTCACTTCCTGTTTTTCTTTGACTAACAATTTAGAGTTATGTGCATAAGCACTAAGGTAATCATCATTATGTTTCAAAATGATTAAATTACCGTACCCTCTTAATGCACTACCGGCATAAACGACGACTCCATGTGCAGCGGATAAAACTGACACGCCTTTTTTGTTAGCAATTTGTACACCTTTATAACCATTTTCCTTACTCGAAAAACGCCGGGTCACCTTACCTTTAGCTGGCCAAGACCACAGAACCTTCTTAGTGTTCAAGCTATTAGTATTACTAACTTTTTTATTGGCTTGTTTTTGAACATACTCTCGTTGTTTTGGCTGATCAAGTTCTTTCTTTAAATTTTTGTTATTTTTTTGTTTGTTATATGTAGACTTTTTACTCAAATTCGTATACTTTTCCGTCTTTTTATTTTTCTTCGTCGTACCTCTGAGGTTAATAATTTGACCAGGACGGATAACGTAAGGAGCCGGGATAGCATTGTTTCTAGCGAGTTTTTTAAAGTCTTGCTGGGCGCTAAACGCGATAGAGTAAAGCGTATCGCCTTTTTGTACTTTATAACTACTACCATTTATGATGACACCGAGGTTATGATCTACAACTTTAGTATCTAAACTACTAACCGGCGCAGGAGTGTTTCGTGACGAGCAACCAAAAAGCAAAATGCTAATAAACAAAGTAACATAAACTGTTAATCGTTTACTCATCGTAATTTGCTCCTTAATTTATAAAAGTAAATTTTTAATGCTTAACGTAGTAAAAAATACGCGATGACAATTAATAGTACTAATCCCCAGCCAAGTGCTTCAACATATTGACGTAATTTTTGTTCCATTTTTACACCGCCCCATTTCATTAATGCTGAAACTAAAAAGAACCGTGCACCACGGCCAATAGTTGAGGCTAATAAAAACGGTAAAAATGCCATTTGCATTAATCCTGCGCCAATAGTAAATACTTTATAAGGAATAGGCGAAAAACCTGCTAAGAACACCACCCATACCCCATAGTTTTCAAACCAGCTCAATGCCGTCGCAAACTTATCTTGCCAGCCCATTTGTGTAATGAAAGGCTCAACAACCGGTTCAAACAACCAAAACCCAAGTAAATACCCTACAATACCACCTATTACCGACGCTATCGTAGTAAGGCTGGCAAACCGCCATGCTTTACTTGGCTGTGCAAGTGACATTGGCGCAAGCATCACATCGGGTGGGACGGGGAAAAAAACAGATTCAGCAAAACTCATCCCAGCTAAATAACGTTCTGCATGACGGTGCTTTGCCCACACTAGGGCCATGTCGTATAGCTTAGTAAACAACTTCAAAATGATTTCCTATTCAATATCACCAGGCACTAAAGGTACAAACCTGACTGGTGCAATAATATGCTGATTAAACGTATCGCCTTCGCGAACTACCATAATTAATTTCTGATCTTGCTCGCCTATAGGCGCGATCATCACCCCACCATCAGCAAGCTGATCAAGTAACGCTTGCGGTACTTTTGATGCCGCGGCGGTAACAATAATACCTTGAAAAGGCGCTTGTGAATGCCAGCCTTGCCACCCATCGCCATGTTTCATACTGACATTGTATAAATCAAGCTGCTGCAGACGCCTTTTAGCTTGCCATTGCAATGCTTTAATACGTTCTACCGAACACACTTTAGTAAACGTTTTAGCCAGTATCGCCGTTTGATAGCCCGATCCCGTACCAATTTCGAGCACCTTTTCACGTACTCCTGCCAAACGGAGTAATTCAGTCATCCGCGCAACAATATAAGGCTGCGATATTGTTTGCCCTTTACCTATCGGCAGCGCGGTATTTTGATACGCTTTGTGTTTTAGCACATCATCAATAAACACATGACGAGGAATATTAGCAATAGCACTTAAAACGTGCTTATCTTCGACCCCTTCACGCTGTAATAATTCAGCTAATGCCTGAGCACTGCGAGAATAATTAGCCAGCACTATTTATCTCCATTGTTTTCAGCCATTGGGTAACCGCACCTAAACTGTCTTTAGCAGTCATATCAACATTTAGCGGTGTAACCGAAGCATAACCATTATTAATTGCATAAAAATCGGTATCAGAGCTTGCATCACTTTCAGCTCCCAAAATACCATACCAGTAAATGTCTCGTCCCCAAGGGTCTTGTTGTTTAGTCATGGCTTCGGCTTTATGGCGCGAACCTAACCGCGTAACGTGTACACCTTTAAGCTCGCACAATGGTACATCAGGAACGTTAAGATTAATGATTTGATCTTTGGGTAACGGATGAGAAGTCAGTTCTTTAATAATACCCACAGCGACCGCTGCTGCGGTCTCAAAATGATTGCCTTCTTTAGAGCAAAGCGACACAGCAATCGCAGGAAAGCCTAAATGACGCCCCTCTGTCGCAGCTGCTACAGTACCAGAATAAAGAGTATCATCACCTAAATTTGCACCGTGGTTGATGCCTGCCACTACTAAATCGGGCATTTCTGATGAAAGCTCATTAACCCCTAAATGCACACAATCTGTTGGTGTGCCATTAACTGAAATAAAGCCATTATCTAAAGTGGTAGCGCGTAATGGGTTTATTAAAGTAAGCGAATTACTCGCGCCACTGCAGTTTCTATCAGGGGCAACTAAGGTAACCTCAGCAATCTGTGTAAGCGCATGATAAAGAACACGAATACCCTTAGCATTTACACCATCATCATTGCTTAATAATATTTTCATTTAGCGTCCTTTTGTTTTTCTACTCGCGGGCTGGCATCCGTATAATCCACAAGTTCACGCAATAAAGCAGTTGCAAAACACCCTTTAGGTAAACCAAAGCTTAGTTTTATTGTTGCTTCGTCGATGGTTTCAACAGCTAAATGCTGCGGCACTAAACGCAGCTTCCTGCGCTCATTCTTAAGCCCTAATTCACCTAATCCGTCACACCATAATTGATAAGGTTCAAGCCAGACTTTTTCTTGTTCTGTTAATCCCCCTTCGCTTTTCCCCACCATTGGCGCCGACATAACAATTTCGCCGGTGGCTAGCCTTGCTATATTTTCATCACTAATAGCATCTTCAAAAAAGGCATTCCCCCCGCTAAACATAAATACTTCACGGTGCATGGTTTTAGCTAGTCCATGCTCGGCTACGCGTAAATTAACTATTTGATTAAATACATAAGAACGCGCAGCAGAAATAACTAAACCACGTAGTTTTTTATCGCGAATGCGCTCACCTGCAAACATTTTTTTTGCCATTTCGAGGTTATGCCCGCCGTGGCCAAAGCGTTGTTCGCCAAAATAATTAGGCACCCCCGTGCGTACAGCATTTATGCGGCTCAAAATATCAAGAGGCTCAGTCACATTACGAAGCGTAATGGTAAATTTATTACCTTTATGACACCCCGTGCGCAGCTTACGATTATGGCGCTTTTGAGTAATCACAAACATGGAATCGCTATTGAGTTCAGTAAAATCAATATGCTTTTTAATGGGAACGGGTACACTAAACCACTGCGAGCAAACTCCGTGGCGATCTTTCATACCGGCGTAACTTACATCACGTGGCGAAATACCCGCCTTTTGTGCCAGTAACTTAGCAACATACTGAGTATTTTCACCTTTTTTAACCACTTGCAAACAAACGTGCTCACCGCTGCCGGTAAGTTCTATACCGAGCTCTTCATCGACCATAAAGTCTTCTGCGTTAGTTTTAAAGTCAGCTTTTGATAAAGGCGCACCGTATAAGTAATTTAATTCACTCATGCTTTGCTCATATTTTTACTCATAATAACCACAGCATGGCTTGAGATACCTTCTTTACGCCCTTCAAAACCGAGTTTTTCAGTGGTCGTGGCTTTGACATTAACTTGGTTGATATCAGCGTTTAAATCGGCGGTTAAATTAGTTCGCATGGCTTGGATATGTGGCAACATTTTTGGAGCTTGAGCAACAATAGTGACATCTGCATTACCGAGCACATAACCTTGTTGCTTAGCTAAATCAACTACATGACGCAGTAAAATACGACTATCGATATTCTCATATTCACTGGCTGTATCAGGAAAATGCTTGCCAATATCGCCCATGGCCAGCGCGCCCAAAATAGCATCGCATAAAGCATGTATAGCAACATCGCCATCAGAGTGAGCTAAAAAGCCTTGCGGGTAAGCTATTTTCTCTCCACAAATTGTTAAAGGGCCTTCGCCACCAAATTTATGAACGTCGAAGCCGTGGCCTATTCGAATCATGTTTCGCTCTCACCTTGTTGTTTTTGCAGTAAATAATTAGCTAAATCTAAATCTTCTGGGGTAGTAATTTTAATGTTATCACTGCGCCCAGCGACCAATTTAACCGGCAGCTTCGCCCATTCAATAGCTGACGCTTCATCAGTGATGCTTACCTGTTGTTGAAGCGCCTGTGTGAGCGCTGATTTTAATTGCTGATAGTCAAAAAATTGCGGGGTAAGTGCTTGCCATAATTCATCACGAGGTACAGTTTGTTCAACATGACTTCGACCTCTTTTAATGGTGTCTTTAACTTTCGTGGCTAAAATGCCACCTTCATTTGCTGCTAAACACTCGGTAATTAAATGCTCTATATCAGTTATTGTTACTAATGGCCTTGCGGCATCGTGGACTAATACCCAATCAGGTGCATCACCCGCCAACGCCTTTAATGCATTTAGTACAGAATCACTGCGCTCTTTACCGCCATTAACCCGCGCTATACGCTCATCTATAAAGGGTAAATCGTCATAATAACCATCACCTTCACTAATCGCGACTTTAATACTACGCACACCCTTTACTTGGCTAAGCTTGTATAATGTGTGTTCTAAAATAGTTTTACCAGCAAGGCTTATGTACTGCTTTGGCGCATGATACTTCATACGACTACCGACTCCGGCCGCGGGCACTACAACAGCAATAGTGACTTGAGAGCTATTACTCATTGGTAGTTATTACTCATATTGTGGATTACCAGGCAAAACGCGAATAAAAGTTTCATCTGGTTTTATCATTCCAAGCTCATTACGGGCGCGCTCTTCAACACCTTCTTTGCCTACTTTTAAGTCTTTAATATCGGCCTGAAGCACCTTGTTACGCTTAACTAACTTTTCATTGGTTTGCTGATGTGAAGCCACCGCATTTTTAAGTCGACTATAGTCTTGTAAACCGTTGTGACCAAACCACAATCGGTACTGTACAAACAACGCCAAACACAACAAGGCGATTTGAAATAGTCGCATTTAACTCTCCATGATTTATTCGACCCGTTAATACTCATTGTGCCTATTAAAAACGGGGTTACTTTATTTACACTTTGGGCTGTTTAAAGTCGTGCCAATTAATATTCGCAGCCAATAACATTTCCCTTAACGATAATATGCGCGGCGTGAAGCGCTTATTAAAACGCCATTGATGGCCACAGCATGCGCTGCTCATCAATGCTTTATTAGGTTTTAAAAGCTGTCCTAACTGGCCTTCAAGCGGCTCACCTTGAAACGAAAACCAACCATGCTCATTACAATGAAGTTTATTGTCGCTTACTTGATCGACGCTGTCTATTCTAACTCGAGTTTGCTCTGGACAATTTATTAATATCGGCACAACTAGGCCTGCTTTTGCATAATTTTTATAAAAAGCCTGGTTGGCTTGCGTATCTAATTTAGCAGGACTGATTTTTTGTTTATCAAGCCAGCAGCCATTTTGCGAGTCAAGAGTCATTGGTATATCGCCGTTAACAATACGGGTTGATGCTCGCTCTATGTAATACGGCAAACTGGTTAATGTGCGGCGTAATCTCTCTTCGTCTAAAATAGCCGCAACACGGGCTATTTCACGTGCATAAAAAGCATTACATAGCTGGGCATAATCAGCCCGTTTGGCATCGTTTTGCCAAATTTCAGCTTGTTGCTCTGATTGCGGGTCGCGGGCTGACAACATAAACACTCAAAAACGGTTAGGTTTATATTTTATAGCATAGTGTCGGCTAGTTTTTAAGCTCTTTAATACTTGTCGGTCGCTTTAGATAATCGCGGGTTTAGTGCCTAGTTTAGCATCACCGTTTTCTAAAAACTGAATAACCGCGTCACGTTTTTTACCCAGTAATAAACTTCCATCAGCTAAAAACATAAAATTTTGCCAGTTACGTTTAAACACCGCAAAGCTCGTTTCGATAATATTATCCCGCGACATGCAAAAGTACACAGTAGTATTAGCTTGCCAATCAAGGTGATCGAGTATTTCTTGTGGTGGCAGCTCAGCTCCCTCTTCCCATGCAGCTTCCCAGTGTAATGTTTGGGTAAAGTTTTCTTCCTTGCCGCACCAATCGGTTTTATCAAAAAAGTCGGGGTGATCATGCTCACGGCTCACCATGGTGCTCCATAATACAGCAGCACGTTCTGAGCTCATTGGTTTAATTAAAGCAAGGTCTTGTTCATTAACGGGCGCGTCTTGATGGCGAAAAACCCACGCTTTTTTGTAATCATCTAACGGTATATAGTTCATAATATTGGCAAATTTGTTAGCATTAAAAGTGCAAGCGCAAATTATACAAGAGATCAAAACATGACTACAGCAATAAAACCACTTTCCCTCAAATCAGGAATATACCAACACTACAAAGGCCCTAAATACAAAGTGTTTTATGTTGCCACCCACAGCGAAACCGAAGAACCACTCGTGATATATCAAGCGTTATATGATGAGCATGGTATGTGGGCACGGCCACTGAGTATGTTTTTAGAAACAGTGGAAAAAGACGGCCGAACTATTCCACGCTTTGCGTACCTTGGAGAGGCCGAGTAACTATGGCATGATAGCCTTATTATTTACTGCTCAGACCAGATAGGTATTTACGTGCAATTTAATTCTACAGATAACTACATCGCAAGTAACTCGTTAAAACAAGCGGTTAATGCGGCAATTTTGCTAGAAAAGCCATTATTAATAAAAGGCGAGCCTGGTACAGGTAAAACCATGCTAGCTGAGGAGCTAGCTAAAAGCTTAGATACCACGCTTATTCAATGGCATATCAAATCGACCACCAAAGCCCAGCAAGGCTTATACGAGTATGATGCAGTATCACGTTTACGTGACAGTCAACTTGGTGATGAACGTGTAAACGACATTGGCAATTACATTGTCAAAGGTAAACTTTGGCAAGCTTTTACCTACGGCGAAGAGAATAATAAACGCCCCGTATTATTGATTGATGAAATAGACAAAGCCGACATCGAGTTCCCTAACGATTTGCTATTAGAGCTTGATAAAATGGAGTTTCATGTTTATGAAACTGGCGAGCGTGTTATTGCTAAACAGCGCCCAATTGTGATCATCACCTCAAATAACGAAAAAGAATTACCGGATGCATTTTTACGCCGCTGCTTTTTCCATTACATTGATTTTCCATCTACCAATGAAATGCAGAAAATTGTTGATG
Source organism: Pseudoalteromonas sp. AOP7-A1-14 (assembly GCF_052376275.1). Lineage (NCBI taxonomy): Bacteria > Pseudomonadati > Pseudomonadota > Gammaproteobacteria > Alteromonadales > Pseudoalteromonadaceae > Pseudoalteromonas > Pseudoalteromonas sp. AOP7-A1-14. The sequence goes on from NZ_JBQSVO010000124.1 coordinate 8,679, forward strand.
TACACCACCCTGATGTAAAACAAGATTTAGTACGCCAAGCGCTTGAAGTGTTTTTTGGCCTTCGTGAAGTAAACGGTATTAAGAAAAAGCCTTCCACCAGTGAGCTACTTGATTGGCTTAAGTTATTAATGGCTGAAGACATTGACGCGAAAACTCTCCACGATAAAAGCCAAAAAGGCGGCCTAATGCCGATGTTTGGTGCATTATTAAAGAATGAGCAAGATATCAGCCTAATTGAAAAACTTGCCTTTATGAGCCGCCGCTAAGATGTTAATTGCGTTTTTTTTCAAATTACGTGAATACCGCTTACCCGTGAGTTTGCGTGAGCTACTTGATTTGATCAACGCGCTAAAAAAAGGCGCGGTATTTGCCGACATTGACGGCTTTTACTATTTAGCCCGCACCATTATGGTTAAAGACGAAACGCACTTTGACCGCTTCGACAAAGCCTTTGCTGATTACTTTAGCGGCATTGCCGATATTGACTTATTAGAGAGCCTAAAGCAGCAACATAACTTACCCGAAGACTGGCTACGCAAAGAGTTTGAAAAAAACCTAAGCGATGAAGAAAAAGCCCAACTAAAAGCCATGGGTGGGCTCGACGAGCTAATGAAAACCCTTAAAGAGCGCCTAGAAGAACAACAAAAACGCCACGCAGGCGGCAGTAAGTGGGTAGGCACTGGTGGCACATCGCCTTTTGGAGCGTATGGCTATAACCCAGAAGGCGTACGGATTGGTCAAGACAGTAACCGCCGCGCCGTAAAAGTGTGGGATAAACGTGAATATAAAAATTTAGATTCAGACAGGGAAATTGGCTCGCGTACAATTAAACTCGCGCTTAAAAAACTACGTAAATTTGCCCGTACCGGCGCAAGTGATACCCTTGATTTAAACGAGACTATTCGCGCTACTGCAAAACAAGGCGGCATGCTTGATGTAAAAATGGCCCCCGAGCGCCACAACGCCGTAAAAGTGATCATGCTGTTTGATATTGGCGGCTCAATGGATGATTACATTCATACCTGCGAAGAATTATTTAGCGCCGCTCACAGCGAATTTAAACACTTAGAGTTTTACTACTTTCATAACTGTTTATACGAACATATTTGGCAAGATAACGAGCGCCGACATAGTAATCTAATTAACACCATGACGCTGGTCAACAAGTTCACCAGCGACTACAAGGTCATCTTTGTTGGTGACGCGACCATGGGCCCGTACGAAATAGCCTACCCCGGCGGCTCGGTAGAGCACTACAACGAAGAGCCTGGCAGTGCCTGGTTAAACCGGGTCACCAATCACTTTGATAAAGTAGCATGGGTCAACCCACAACCGGTTGAACACTGGCGTTACTATCAATCCATTGATTTTATAAAGCAGCTGATGGATAACAGAATGTACCCGCTGAGCTTAGATGGCATAAGTAGAGCGATAAAAGAGCTGAGTTAATTATAATAAATGACTGCTTATTGAGTAATTACCTGCGTTGTACCAAAGGCATTATACTGGGCTTGCCAGAGCGTTTGTTTATATTCATCGGTAAGCCTTTGTCGGGCGCCTAAGTGCGAGTTATGAAATACAACAAATTAAAACACCGTTTTTATTAGCAATAATATTTAACATTAATTCTCACTACGTTTACTATTTCGTAGCCACTTGAGTAGTATAAGTACTTTTGCAACCTCCAAAACTATTAACAATGTTATAATTACGATTGCAAAAGAAGGGACTACACTTCTTAAGGCGCTAAAAAAGAAAAATGTTGGCGGTATAATAAGTAGCAACCTAAATGGGAATTGTATTAGAGCTACGTACGCACCAAGTCTCCTCTCCTTAATTAAAAGATAACCAGAAGCAATTATTGACACTTTAACTAAATGAGCCAAAATTGTAAAAGAGACAGCCCATATAGCAAAACCGCCTGACGATTTAATATCATCGAGTAAACCTGTGTAGAATGGAATACTCCCATTTATAACCGACGAAATAACCAACCAAGAAATAAACAGCAAATCTATTGCGCCAAAAAGTTTAATTATTTTATTCATTTAATTGCTCGGAAAATGTTTATAAGTTTTATTGGGGACAGCAGGAGCCCAATGCCAAGATTTACCACTTACAGACCAATCATCTTCATAGTTACCAAATGTTTGTTCAATCTTTCTGTAATCACCATCTTGCACGCCATAATTAGTCGAGCATTGTCCATTTTCATTGTATTAATCTTCAATACGTTTATCTTCCTTTGTACCGTACC